>NZ_JBMWDP010000005.1:0-156184 GCF_049545505.1 Stenotrophomonas sp. NPDC077421
TCATCCACGGTGCGCAAGACGCAATTGGCCGGGAACGGTTCAGGCCCGGGGCGGTGAAGCGGACGCAGCGCGTGCACTGGATGCAGCGGGTCATCTCGGTGGCGACCAGCGGGCCCATGTCCTCGTCCGGCACCACGCGCTTGCGCTCGTTGAAGCGGCTCACCGAACGACCGTAGCCGAGCGAGACGTCCTGCAGCTCGCACTCGCCGCCCTGATCGCAGATCGGGCAGTCCAGCGGATGGTTGATCAGCAGGAACTCCATCACCGAGCGCTGGAACTTCAGTGCCTTCTCACTGCGGGTGGCGACCTTCATGCCATCCATGACCGGCGTGGCGCAGGCCGGCGCCGGCTTGGGCGACTTCTCGACGTCGACCAGGCACATGCGGCAGTTGGCCGCGATCGGCAGCTTCTCGTGGTAGCAGAAGCGCGGGATCGGAATGCCGGCCTTGTCGGCGGCCTGGATGATCATCGAGCCCTTGGGCACGACCAGGGACTGGCCGTCGATTTCGACGGTCACATGATCCGGTGGCACGCTCGGATTTACGGGTTGCGCGCTCATGCAGCGGCTGCCTCCACCTTCTTGCCGTCAACCATCGAATGACCGTTGACGATGTAGTACTCGAATTCGTCCCAGAACTGGCGCAGGAAGCCCTGGATGGGCCATGCCGCCGCTTCACCGAACGCGCAGATGGTGTGGCCTTCGATCTGGCCGGCCACTGCCTTCAACTGGTGCAGGTCTTCCATCGTGGCCTTGCCGGCAACGATGCGTTCCAGGACGCGGTGCATCCAGCCGGTGCCTTCGCGGCACGGGGTGCACTGGCCACAGGATTCCTTGTGGAAGAACTGCGAGATGCGGCAGGCGAACTTGACGCAGCAGACGCTGTCGTCGAGCACCACGATGGCGCCCGAGCCCAGACCGGTGCCCAAGGCACGCAGGGTGTCGTAGTCCATCTGCAGGCCCTTGAGTTCTTCGGCCTTGAGCACCGGCATCGACACACCGCCCGGAACCGCGCCCTTCAGGGTGCGACCCGGCTTGAGGCCGCCGGCCATTTCCAGCAGCTCGTCGAAAGTGGTGCCCAGCGGCACTTCGAAGTTGCCGCCCTTCTGCACGCAGCCGGAAACCGAGAAGATCTTCGGACCGCCGTTCTTGGTCAGGCTCAGGCTCTGGAACCACTCCGGGCCGTTGCGGATGATCGCCGGCACCGAGGCATAGGTCTCGGTGTTGTTGATCGTCGACGGCTTGCCGTACAGGCCGAAGTTGGCCGGGAACGGCGGCTTGTAGCGCGGCTGGCCCTTCTTGCCTTCCAGCGACTCCATCAGCGCGGTTTCTTCGCCGCAGATGTAAGCGCCGGCACCGAGCGCACCGTAGATGTCGATGTCCACGCCGCTGCCGAGGATGTTCTTGCCCAGCCAGCCGTTCGCGTACGCGTCGGCCAGGGCCTGCTCGAAGTGCTCGAAGGGCTCGTGGTGGAACTCACCGCGCAGGTAGTTGTAGCCCACGGTGCTGCCGGTGGCGTAGCAGGCGATTGCCATGCCTTCCACGACCGAATGCGGGTTGTAGCGCAGGATGTCGCGATCCTTGCAGGTGCCCGGCTCGGATTCATCCGAGTTGCAGAGGATGTACTTCTGCATGGTGCCCTTGGGCATGAAGGACCACTTCAGGCCGGTCGGGAAGCCGGCGCCACCGCGGCCGCGCAGGTTGGACTGCTTGACCATCTCGATGACCTGTTCCGGCGAGATCTTCTCTTCGAGGATCTTGCGCAGGGCGGCGTAGCCACCGGTCTTGAGGTAGCTTTCGTACGACCACGGGGTGTCGTAGTGCAGCGTGGTGTAGACCACCTGGTGCGGCAGCGGCGCAGGACCGACCGGACCCGTGGGTGCGTGATGATGTGCCATGTCTTACTCCAACCCGTCCAGCAGCTCGTCGACTTTCTCGACGGTCAGGCGCTCGTGGTAATGGCCGTTGATGACCATCATCGGCGCACCGGCGCAACCAGCCAGGCATTCTTCTTCGCGCTTGAGGTAGACGCGGCCGTCGGCGGTGGACTGGCCGGTCTTGCAGCCGAGCTTCTTCTCGGCGTGCGCAACCAGGTCCTCGGCGCCATTCAGCCAGCAGCTGATGTTGGTGCAGAAGGCGACGTTGTGGCGGCCCACCTTCTCGGTCTCGAACATCGAGTAGAAGCTGGCAACCTCATAGGCCCACACCGGCGGCAGATCCAGATACCTGGCGACGCCGGCGATCAACTCGTCGGTCAGCCAGCCCTGGTTCTGTTCCTGTGCCGCATGCAGGCCCTGCAACACGGCCGAGCGCTTGCGATCCGGCGGGAACTTGGCCAGCCAGTGATCGATGTGCGCGCGCGTCTTGTCGCTCAACACCACCATCGGGTCGACGTCGCGCGCCGCCTCGAAATTACCTGTCGCCTTCATCGGCCGACCTCAGCGAATACCAAATCGTGAAAGACCAGAACCTGCAGCGCCGGCAGAAGCCGGCGGGTGTCAGGCATCGTGCATGCGGCCGGGATCACCGGTCCACCTCACCGAACACCAGGTCGTAGGTGCCGATCATGGCCACCACGTCGGCGAGCATGTGCCCGCGCACGACCGAGTCGATCGAGGACAGATGGGCGAAACCCGGCGCGCGCAGGTGCACGCGGAACGGCTTGTTGGCGCCATCGGACATCAGGTAGCAGCCGAACTCGCCCTTGGGCGCTTCGACCGCAGCGTAGGTTTCGCCGGCGGGGACGCAGTAGCCTTCACTGAACAGCTTGAAGTGATGGATCAGCGCTTCCATGTCGTCCTTCATGTCCTCGCGGCTGGGCGGCGCGACCTTGAAGTTCTTGACCATGACCGGGCCGGGGTTGGCACGCAGCCACTGCACGCACTGCTTGATGATGCGGTTGGACTCGCGCATCTCGGCCACGCGGACCAGGTAGCGGTCGTAGCAGTCGCCTTCCTTGCCCAGCGGAATGTCGAACTCGACGGCATCGTACTTGGCGTACGGCTGCTTCTTGCGCAGATCCCAGGCAATGCCCGAGCCACGCAGCATCACCCCGGTCATGCCCCACGCATGGGCCAGTTCCGGGCTGACCACGCCGATGCCGACGGTACGCTGCTTCCAGATACGGTTGTCGGTCAGCAGGGTCTCGTACTCGTCGACACGCTTGGGGAACTCGACGGTGAAGTTCTCGAGGAAATCGAGCAGCGACCCTTCGCGCGCGGCGTTGAGGTTCTTCAGGGCCTTGCCCTTGTGCCAGCGCGATTCCTTGTACTTGGGCATACGATCCGGCAGGTCGCGATAGACGCCACCCGGACGGTAGTAGGCCGCGTGCATGCGCGCGCCGGAGACCGCTTCGTAGCAGTCCATCAGCTCTTCACGCTCACGGAAGGCGTACAGCATCACCGCCATCGCGCCCAGATCGAGCGCGTTGGAACCCAGCCACATCAGGTGGTTCAGGATGCGGGTGATTTCGTCGAACATGGTGCGGATGTACTGCGCGCGTTCGGGCGCTTCGATCCCCATCAGGGTTTCGATCGCGCGCACGTAGGCGTGCTCGTTGCACATCATCGACACGTAATCCAGGCGATCCATGTAGCCGATCGACTGGTTGAAGGGCTTGGACTCGGCCAGCTTCTCGGTACCACGGTGCAGCAGGCCCACATGGGGGTCGGCACGCATGATGGTTTCGCCGTCCATTTCCAGGATCAGGCGCAGCACACCGTGCGCGGCCGGATGCTGCGGGCCGAAGTTCATCGTGTAGTTGCGGATTTCCTGCCGGCTTTCGGCGGGATTGCTCGCAAAGGCCTGGCTGGCCTGGTGGAATTCACTCACTTTACTGCCTCCGTCTGCGCGCTTTCGCCGGCAGCGGTCTGGAAACGGGCATCGTCACGGATCACGCGCGGCACGCCGACACGCGGCTCCACCGAGGTCACCGGCTCGTAGATCACGCGCTTCTTCTCTTCGTCGTAGCGCACTTCGACGTTGCCGATCAGCGGGAAATCCTTGCGGAACGGATGGCCGACGAAACCGTAATCGGTCAGGATCCGGCGCAGGTCCGGGTGACCTTCGAAGATCACGCCGTAGAGGTCGAACGCTTCGCGCTCGAACCAGTTCAGGCCCGGCCAGACGCTGGTCAGCGACGCGACCACCGGCAGTTCCTCATTCGGCGCGAAGCAGCGGATGCGCATGGTGAGGTTGTGCTGGTAGGAACGCAGCTGGGCGACCACGGCGAAACGCTGCAGCGGGATCGGCTGCGGCTGGGCGCCATCGCTGGTTTCGCGGGTGGGGAACTCGCCCCATGCGAAACGACCGACGGACTTGCCCTCGACGCCGCGGCTGAAGCCTTGGGACGACACGTCGGCCGTATCCCATTCGTCGCTGCCGTAGCCGAGGTAGTCCAGGCCGCACAGGTCGACGGACTGCTCGAAACCGAATTCGTCGCGCAGCGCCAGGGCGGTGGCATGCCAGTCAGCGGCGGGCACTTCCAGCGTCACTTCGCCGCGGGGTTCGACCACGAAGACCTGCGCACCGGCAAAGCGTGCGGAGAGTCGGTCGATGAAGGATGCTTGCTCTGCCATGGGGGCTTGGCGTGCTCTTGTCAGGAGGAATGTCAGCGGGCGATGGTCTGCGTACGCCAGATCTTCTTCTGCAGCTGCAGGATCCCGTACACCAGCGCTTCGGCGGTAGGCGGACACCCGGGAACGTAGACGTCCACCGGGACCACGCGGTCGCAACCACGCACTACTGCATAGGAGTAGTGGTAGTAGCCGCCACCGTTGGCACAGCTGCCCATCGAAATGACCCACTTCGGGTCCGGCATCTGGTCGTAGACCTTGCGCAGCGCCGGGGCCATCTTGTTGACCAGGGTGCCGGCCACGATCATCACGTCGGACTGACGCGGCGACGGGCGGAACACCACGCCGTAGCGGTCAAGATCCAGGCGCGCCGCGCCGGCATGCATCATCTCCACCGCGCAGCAGGCCAGACCAAAGGTCATCGGCCACATCGAGCCGGTCCGCGCCCAGTTCAACAGCGCATCGACGCTGGTGGTCACGTAGCCCTTTTCGAGCAGCGGGTTGTCGCCTTCGGGGCGCAGGATGTCGTCGACCCGCCCTTCCGGGACCGGGTTGTTCATCAGGCCATCGAGAGTCTGAATCACTCCCATTCCAGCGCTCCCTTCTTCCAGACGTAAATGAAACCGAGGAAAAGCATGCCCACGAACAGGCCCATCGTGACCAGCGAACGCGCACCCAGTTCCATGAAGACCTGGGTCCAAGGCACGATGAAAATGATTTCCAAGTCAAATACGATGAACTGGATCGCGATCAGGTAGTAGCGCACATCGAACTTCATGCGCGCGTCCTCGAAAGCCTCGAAGCCGCACTCGTACGGCGAGAGCTTTTCCAGATCAGGACGTCGTGGACCGAGGAATCGGCCGACCAGCATCAGCGCAACGCCGATACCGGTGGCAACGATCAGAAACAGCAGAGACGGCAAATATTCGGCCAGCACAGCGATTCTCTCTTGCCTCTGCCGCTGCGCCTGCAGGCGCTTTGGCATGGGGGAGTGGACGGACTCCGCACCCTGGCGCCGTGCGCGCCAGACGAAATCCGCTTACAAACAATGGTGCCCAAGAGGGGACTCGAACCCCTACGACTCTCGTCGCTACCACCTCAAGGTAGTGCGTCTACCAATTCCGCCACCTGGGCTTACGATCGCACCGGGGGTTACTTCCCAATGCGCCGCATATTGTAACCGTCTTCAGCGATTCTGGGTGCCTTCCGAAGGCTTTTCTTCACCAGAAGTTTTCGCTCCCGCCTCAGCCGGCACAGTGGCCTGCGGAACCGGCTGCTGGACCGGGGTCTGGACGGGTGCTGCCGGGGCCTTCGGCACGGCCGGCAACTCACCTGCCGGCGCTGCCGGCACGCTTTCCACCGGGGCCGACATCAGGCCCAGGTCCTGCTGCGCTGCCGGGCGCGAGCCGTGGCTGGCGTACCAGGCCATGAAGAGGCTGATGCCGAAGAACACCACGGCCAGCCACTTGGTCGACTTGGACAGGAAATTGGACGCGCCGCGCGCGCCGAACACGGTCCCCGAGGCGCCCGCGCCGAAACCCGAACCCGCGGCCGCGCCGGAACCACGCTGCATCAGGATGAGCGCGATCATGGCCACCGCCACCAGCACGTAGACCACATTGAGGATCAACATCAGCATTTCGAATCCGTCCTCGGACATGTCGCGCCGACGGTCGGTCGGCACATTATCTTGTTAGCGCCCGGCCGCCGCATCGACGATGGCCAGGAAGTCCGCGGCCACCAGGGAGGCGCCGCCCACCAGCCCACCATCGACATCGGGCTGCGCGAACAGTTCCCCAGCGTTGTCGGGCTTCACGCTGCCGCCGTAAAGGATCGGCAACGAATCAGCGATTCTAGCATCCAGCTTGGCCACTTCGCCACGGATGAAGGCATGGACCTGCTGGGCCTGCTCTTTGCTGGCGGTCCGGCCGGTGCCGATGGCCCAGACCGGCTCATAGGCGACCACGGCATGCTGGAAGCCGGAGGGGCCCACCAGGGCCAGCACCGGGGCCAGCTGGGCGGCGATGACCTGCTCGGTCTGGCCGGCCTCGCGCTGCTCCAGCGTCTCGCCCACGCAGAGCACCGGGACCAGGCCGGCATGCAGAGCGGCGGCGAACTTGCGTGCCACCAGCTCGCTGGATTCATTGTGGTACTGCCGGCGCTCGGAATGGCCGACCAGGCCATAGCGGGCGCCGACCTCGGCCAGCATCGAGGCCGAGACCTCGCCGGTGTAGGCGCCCTTCTCGTTGGAGCTCACGTCCTGGGAGCCAAAGGCGATGGCCCGGCCCTCGAAGTCCTCGACCAGTTCGCCCAGGTACGGCAGGGGCGGCAGGATGACCACCTCCACCCCATCGCACGGCAGGCTGGCGACCAGGTCACTGACCAGGTCGGTGGCGAATTGGCGGCTGCCGTGCAGCTTCCAGTTACCGGCGACGATCTTGCGGCGCATGGCGGGGCTCCAGTTGGGTATCAACGGGCAATGATACCGGATGTAACGAATCAGCGTCCCGCCGAAAACGCTTACATTTCAAATGGATAATGATCTGTGGCCGGGTTTGGCGCGCAGGGCGCGGCTGTTTGTTTGCTATCGCGCAGGGCCGAGGCCCCTCCCGACAGCATCAGACAGCCGCGCTTCTGCTCCAGCGCCGTAAACAAAAAGGCCACCATGACGGTGGCCTTTCCGGGGGCGTACCGACCACCGGTCGGTACCCACTGGTTGGGTCGGGGGGGCGATTACTTCAATTTGATCTCGCGCAGGCGCTCTTCCAGGAAGCCGTGGGCAGTGATCGGCTCCGGGTAGCGGCTCGGGTTGTCCGGGGTGATGCAGGTCGGCAGCACGTCGATCAGGAAGTCCGGGTTGGGGTGCAGGAAGAACGGCACCGAGTAACGCGGCTGGCGCGCCTGCTCGCCCGGGGGATTGACCACGCGATGGATGGTGGACGGGTACACATGGTTGGTCAGGCGCTGCAGCATGTCGCCGATGTTGACCACGATGGTGTCCGCGTCGGAGGTGAACGGCACCCACTTGCCTTCGTGCGACTGCACTTCCAGCCCCGCCGCGCTGGCACCGACCAGCAGCGTGATGAAATTGATGTCGCCGTGTGCGCCGGCGCGCACGTTGGGAATGTTCTCGGCGGTGATCGGCGGGTAGTGGATCGGGCGCAGGATCGAGTTGCCGTTGTTGGTCTTGTCGGCAAAGAAGTCGATCGGCAGGCCGATGTGCAGCGCCAGCGCCGACAGGACCCGCGAGCCCAGGTTGTCCAGGGCCTGGTACAGGCCGTAACCGCGCTCACGGAAACCGGGAACCTCGGACGGCCACAGGTTCGGGGCCATCACGTCACGGTACTTGGAATCGTCCGGGATCTCGCGGCCGATGTGCCAGAACTCCTTCAGGTCGAAGTGCTGGGAGCCCTTGGCGGTTTCCACGCCGAACGGGGTGTAGCCGCGGGCGCCACCGCTGCCCGGCACGTGGTACTGGCGCTTGGTCTCCTCCGGCAGAGCGAAGAAGGCCTTGAAGACGTCGTAGGCCGCATCGATGTCGGCCTGCGGGATGCCGTGGTTGCGGATGCCCGCGAAACCCCATTCGCGGTAGGCCGCGCCCAGCTCTGCAACGAAGGCGTCGCGGTCACTGTCGAAACGGGTGATGTCGAGGGTCGGAATCTGGCTCACAGCGTTACCTGGCTTGTTCTTGGATGGACGAAGGGCCGCACCTGTGGCCCGGCTGAACATTGTGACAGATCGGGCTCATGCCGCCACCGATACATTGATACAAGCCGATACAATGCGCGCCACCCGGGCTGTGTGAACGGGCCAACGACGCTGCCGCCGCCACGCGTCCCCTCCTCTGCTGCAGCACTCGATCCGCCCTATGGACGCCACCTCGCCGGTTCCCGCTGAGCCCTCTTCCTTCGCTGGCAGCCCCCGGCAGGCCGACGCCGGTCCGCCCGTCGCCGATCCCCACGCTCAGGCCCTCGCGGCGGGCGCGGAGGCTGCCGGCCACCGCGTCATCCCGCTGAAGATCCTGCATACCGAAGCGGCCAAAGGCTTTGGCGGTCAGGAGATCTACATCTACCGGCACATGCTGGCCATGCGCGAGCGCGGCCATGACGTGTCGCTGCTGTGCCAACCCGGCGCGCGGCTCGGCGAAATCGCACGGGAAGCCGGGTTTACCGTGCACACCCTGAAGATGGGCGGCCTGCTGCGCCTGCTGCGCGGCATCGGCACGGTCTCGCGACTGGTGCGACGCCACGGCTACCACGTGGTCAACACGACCAGCCGGCGCGACAGCCTTATCGCCGCTGCCGGAGCGCGCCTGGGCGGCACGCCCCTGGTGGTGCGCTCGCGTCACCTGATGAGCCCGGTCAACTCACTGCTGACCTACACCGGCCTGCCGCACCGGGTCCTGACCGTCAGCAGCTTCGTGAAGCAGTTGCTGGTGACGCGCGGCATCGCCGGGGAGCGGATCGGCATCGTGCCGCCGATCGCGGTCCCGCCGCAGTGGACGCAGATCAACAAGGACGATCCGTGGCAGTGCCTGCAGGAGACCCGCACCGAGGTGCGGCGCGAACTCGGTTTCGACGACGACCAGATCGTGGTCGGCTGCGTGGCGGTGCTGCGTGAGCCGAAGGGCCACGCCGACCTGCTGCACGCCATCGCCCCGCTCTGCCGCCGCCACCGCAACCTGCAGCTGGTGATCGTCGGCGACGGACAGCCGGTGATGGACCGCCTGCTGGCGCTGCGCGCGGAACTGGGCATCGCCAGCCAGGTGCACCTGCTGGGCTACCGCCTCGGCGCGTGCCGGCTGATGACCGCCTTCGACATCTTCGCGCTGGCCAGCCACAAGGAAGCGGCCGGCACCGTGTTCCTGGAAGCAGCTTACGTCGGCGTGCCGATCGTGGCCACGCGGGTGGGTGGCGTGCCGGAAATGGTGATGGAAGGGAGCAATGCTATGCTCGCGCCGCTTGGCGACCCGGCCGCGCTGACGCACGCGCTGCAGACGCTGGTCGAAGACCCGCAGGAGCGCCGCCGCATGGGCCGCGCCGGCTGGGAATGGATGCACAGCGCGCAGCGCTTCACGCCGGCCGGCCACACCGAAGCGACCGAACACTATTACCACCAGTGGTTGAAGGAACTTGGGCATGGCCAACGCTAGATCCGTCCCGGTGCTGATGCATCACCATGTATCGCCCTCGCCGGGCATGATCACCGTGTCCCCGGAGAACTTCGAAAGCCAGATTGCGTGGCTGGCCGCCGACGGCTGGACCTCGCTGACGCTGGAGCAGTACGCCGGCTTCCTCGCCGGCCAGCCGGTGCCGCGCAAGTCGATCGTGATCACCTTCGACGACGGCTACCTGGACAACTGGGTCTACGCGCACCCGATCCTGCTCAAGTACGGCATGCACGCGGTGGTGTTCGTGGTGACCGGCTGGATGGGCGATGGCCCGGAACGGCCGCATGCCGGCCAGACCGGCGCGACCCTGCCGGCAACACCGGACCATCGCGGCTGCGAAGCGGCGATCCTGGAACAGGACCGCGCCGACTCGGTGATGATGCGCTGGAGCGAGGCGCGCGCGATGATCGCCGCCGGCACCTTCGAAGTGCACTGCCACACCCATACGCATACGCGCTGGATGAAGCAGGCGATCAGCCGGGCGCAGAAATGCGTGGGTATCGAGAGCGACCTGTCGCGCGCGCGCGCGGTGCTGCAGCAGGAGCTTGGCAGCGTCTCGGACACGCTGTGCTGGCCGTACGGCGATTTCGACGAGGACTACGTGGCGATCGCACGGCAACAGGGCTTCACCCACCTGCATACCACCCATCCGTTCGGCCGCAATGTGGTGGGCGGCGATCCTGGCCACATCTATCGCTTCGCCATCCGCAACCGTCCGGCACGCTGGCTGCGCAAGCGGATCGCGTTGAGCTACCACCCGCTGATCGCGCCGCTGTTCAACCGCTTCAAGGCGAAACAGAAGAAGATGGCGCCGGGGCCGTAACGGCCCGGAAACGAACGCGTGCGCCACGAAAAAACCCGGCCGAGGCCGGGTTCTTCGTTTGCGCCGCCTGCGACATGTCAGGCCGCTGCGGCGGCCTTCACCGCATCGGACAGGTTGTCCAGCGTGGCCTGCATCAGGTCGCTGCTGTCCGCTTCGACGGTCACGCGTACCACCGGCTCGGTCCCCGACGGCCGCAGGAACGCACGACCGCGGCCCTGCACCGACTGCTGCGCGGCCGCGAGCGCGGCCTGCACGCTGTCGGACTGCACGACGGCCTTGGCCGAGACACCGGCCAGACGCACGTTGACGGTCTTCTGCGGCACTTTGTGCAGGCCCGACAGCGCCTGCCGCAGCGATGTATTCTCACGCCGCAGCACTTCCAGCACCTGCAGTGCGCTGACGATGGCGTCGCCCGTGGTGGCGCGGTCCAGGCACAGCAGGTGACCGGAGGCCTCACCGCCGAGCACGCCACCGCCTTCGACCAGCGCCTGGTGCACGTAGCGGTCACCGACGTTGCTGCGCAGGAACGGTATGCCCAGCCGCTCCATCGCCTGCTCGAGCCCGAAGTTGGTCATCAACGTGCCGACCACCGGACCGCGCAGGCGTCCATTGCCGCGCCAGGAGGGCGCCAGCACGTACAGCAGGTCGTCGCCATCGACCGGATTGCCCTGGTCGTCGGCCATCAGCACGCGGTCGCCGTCGCCATCGAACGCGATGCCGAGATCCGCACCGGTCTCGCGCACCTTGGCGGCAAGGTTGTCGATGTGCATCGACCCGACGCCGTCATTGATGTTCACACCGTTCGGCTCGGCGCCGATGGCGACCACCTCCGCACCGAGCTCGCGGAACAGCAGCGGCGCGATGTGGTAGGTGGCGCCGTGGGCGCAGTCGAGCACGATCTTCAACCCGCGCAGGTCGAAGGCACGCGGCACGCTGGCCTTGCAGAATTCGATGTAGCGGCCCACCGCGTCCCGGGCGCGCATGGCCTTGCCGAGACGGTCCGATTCGGCAGTGGTGAACGGTTCGTCCAGCGCTGCTTCCAGTGCCAGCTCGGTGGCGTCATCGAGCTTCTCGCCATCGGCGGAGAAGAACTTGATGCCGTTGTCGTAATGCGGGTTGTGCGAGGCGCTGATGACGATGCCGGCGTCGGCCCCGAGCGTGCGGGTCAGGAACGCGACGGCCGGGGTCGGCATCGGCCCCAGCAGCTGCACGTCCGCGCCGGCGGCAACCAGCCCCGCCTCGAGCGCGGCTTCGAACATGTAGCCGGAGATGCGCGTGTCCTTGCCGATCACCACCACCGGGCGGTGGCCCGGCCGATGGCCGTTGCGCGCGGTCAGCACGCGACCGAGCGCGTTGCCCAGGCGCAGCACGAAATCGGCCGAGATCACCCCCTGGCCGACCCGACCGCGGATGCCGTCGGTGCCGAAATACCTGCGCGCGCCCATCAGGCAGCGGCGTCCGCGGCAGGCGCGGGCTGGCGGCCCAGCATGGCCAGCAGCTCGGACAGACGGTCACGCATTTCGCGGCGATCGCAGATCTGGTCGATCGCCCCATGCTCCAGCAGGAACTCCGAGCGCTGGAAGCCTTCGGGCAGCTTTTCGCGCACGGTCTGCTCGATCACACGCGGACCGGCGAAGCCGATCAGCGCCTGCGGTTCGGCGATGTTGATGTCGCCCAGCATGGCAAACGACGCCGACACGCCACCGGTGGTCGGGTGGGTCAGTACCGAGATGTACGGCAGGCCGGCATCACGCAGGCGACCCAGCGCGGCCGAGGTCTTGGCCATCTGCATCAGCGAGAACAGGCCTTCCTGCATGCGCGCGCCGCCGCTGGCGGAGAAGCACACGTAGGGCGCACCGATCTCCAGCGCCTTTTCGGCGGCCAGCGAGAAGCGCTCCCCCACCACCGAGCCCATCGAACCGCCCATGAAGGCGAAGTCGAAGGCCGAGGCCACCAGCGGGCGGCCCTTCATCAGGCCCTGCATGGCAATCAGCGCGTCGTACTCGCCGGTGTTCTTCTGCGAGGCCTTGATGCGTTCGCTGTACTTCTTCTGGTCCTTGAACTTGAGCAGGTCCGTCGGGCCCAGGCGCGCGCCGATCTCGGTGGTGCTGTCGACGTCGAACAGCGCCGCCAGACGCGCGCGTGCGCGGATGGCCATGTGATGGCCACACTTGGGGCAGACCTCGAGGTTCTCCTCCAGCTCGGGACGGTAGAGCGCGCTTCCGCAGCTGCTGCACTTCTCCCACAGGCCCTCGGGGACGCTGCGCTTCTTGCTGGGGACGTTGTCGGTGCGGATGCCAGACGGCATCAACTTGCTGAGCCAACTCATGCGGGATGCTACTTCCGTTCAGGGCGGCCCGGGGGCCGCAAAGGCCGACAGTCTAGCTCACCCGTACGGTGCCCGGGACCCCCTGCCCGTGCAGTAAAGCGGGCGTGAAAACCGTGCTGGGGCGTACGTTCGAGGGGGCGCGGCGGCCGGCGTTACCGCACGTCCAGCGCCTCGCGCAGCGGTTGCAGGAACGTCCGGGCCACGTGCGCGGCGGCAGCGGCATCACCGGTCCCGGCCAGGGCGGCAACCAGGGCGCTGCCGACCACGACACCATCGGCCTCCACCGCCATCGCCGCCGCACTGGCCGCATCCTTGATGCCGAAACCGGCCACCACCGGCACGTGGGAGCGCTGGCGCAGGTCGCGCAGGCGGGCGCTGGCGGCGCTGCTGTCCAGGCGGTCGGATGCACCGGTGACGCCGGCGAAGCTGACGTAGTACAGGTAGCCCTGGGCCATCGTGGACAGGGTGTCCAGCCGTGCATCGGCGGTGGTCGGCGAGGCCAGCAGGATCAGGGCCAGGCCTGCGGCCGCGAAGATGCTGCGGGTTTCGTCGGCCTCTTCCGGCGGCAGGTCCACCAGCAGCACACCGTCCACGCCGGCGCGGATCGCCGCCTCGGCAAAGCGTGCGGTGCCGTGGATCTCGACCGGATTCAGATACCCCATCAGTACCACCGGGGTGGCAGCGTCGTCATGGCGGAAGGCAGCCACGGTCTCCAGTACGTAGCGCAGCCCTGCACCACGCGCCAAGGCGCGCTCGGAGCTGCGCTGGATGGTCGGTCCGTCGGCCATCGGGTCGGAGAACGGGACGCCCAGTTCGATCACGTCCGCCCCCGCGGCAGCCAATGCGTGCATGACCGGCACGGTCGCCTCCAGGCCCGGGTCACCCGCGGTGATGAAAGGAATCAGCGCCTTGCGGCCGGAGGCGCGCAGACGGGCAAAACAGGCATCGATACGGTCCACACTCATGTCAGGCACATCCTTCGAACGTTTCAACGGCGCCGCTGGCGCCCCAGTACATCTTCGTTATCGCCCCATCGACGATCTCCAGCCGGATCGCCAGATCCGAGCCCGGGTCCTGCCAGGTGAGGTACTCGCCCGCGTCAGGGACATAGGCATGCGGCTGCACGGTGCTGCCGCCGGGCAGGCGCCGCAGGGCGTCTTCGCGCGACATGCCCAGGCGCAGCCCGAACGGCCCGGGCTGGGTGATGGTCTCGCCCGATCCGTCCAGCAACGCCAGGTCGAAACGCAGTACGTGCTCATCCTGGACCATCATCGAAACGCCCTCGGGCAGACTGCCGCGCTCATAGAACTCGCAGCTGCCGGGCGCCCCGCCCTCGCTCAGACCCGCCGAATGCCACTGGTCATCGGCATCGGTCACGCTGAAGCGCTGCCCGATCACGATGTCGCCGGCATGGTCCAGGGCGACCGAGACCACCGCCGGAGCCGCGGCGTCGGGGGCAACCGGCTCGACGGCCGGTTCGGGCGCCGGGTCGTCCTCGATCGGGCGGTTGGCAATGTCGTCTTCGTTGCTTGCCGGCATCCGTGCCGGTGCGATCGCCGCGGGCGCCGCAGGCGCGGCCGGCAGCACCGGCGGGTCCGGCGGGGTACAGCCGGTCAGGCCGACCACGATCAGCAGCGCACTTCCCTGGCGCAGCAGGGGGGTCACAGCATCAGACCCTCGCGCGCGGCGATGGTGTGCACGTCCTTGTCGCCCCGACCGGACAGATTGCACAGCACCAGCTTGTCGCTGGGCAGCGCGCGCGCCAGCTTGATCGCCTGGGCGACCGCGTGGCTGGATTCCAGCGCGGCGAGGATGCCCTCGCTGTGGGCCAGTTGATGGAACGCGGCCAATGCTTCGTCGTCGGTGATACCGACATACTCGGCGCGACCGGCATCGGCCAGGAAGGCGTGCTCCGGGCCCACGCCGGGGTAGTCCAGGCCGGCTGAAACCGAGTGGGTTTCGATGATCTGCCCGTCGTCGTCGCAGATCACATAAGTGCGGTTGCCATGCAGCACGCCCGGGCGGCCGGCCGCGATCGAGGCCGCATGACGACCGGTTTCAATGCCGTCACCGGCGGCCTCGGCGCCGACGATGCGCACATCGCGATCGTTGAGGAAAGCATGGAACAGGCCGATCGCGTTGCTGCCACCGCCCACGCAGGCGGTGATCGCATCGGGCAGGCGGCCGTAGTCGGTGAGCATCTGCGCGCGCGCTTCGCGCCCGACGATGGCGTTGAAATCACGCACCATGCGCGGATACGGGTCCGGCCCGGCGACGGTACCGATGATGTAGAAGGTATCGCGCACGTTGGTGACCCAGTCGCGCATCGCTTCATTGAGCGCGTCCTTGAGCGTGGCCGACCCGGAGGTGACCGGCACCACCGTCGCGCCCAGCAGCTTCATGCGGTAGACGTTGATCTTCTGCCGCTCGATGTCGGTGGCGCCCATGTACACCACGCATTCCAGGCCCAGCCGCGCCGCCACGGTGGCGCTGGCGACGCCATGCTGGCCGGCACCGGTCTCGGCGATGATGCGCTTCTTGCCCATGCGCGCGGCCAACAGCGCCTGGCCGATGGTGTTGTTGATCTTGTGCGCGCCGGTGTGGTTCAGGTCCTCGCGCTTGAGCAGGATCTGTGCGCCACCGACCTGACGGCTGAGGCGTTCGGCGTGGTAGATCGGACTCGGCCGGCCCACGTAGTGGGTGAGGTCCTTGTCGTAGGCGGCGATAAAGGCCGGATCGCGGCGCGCCTCGTCATAGGCGGCGGCCAGCTCCTGCAGCGGCCCGATCAGGGTTTCGGCGACGAAGCTGCCGCCGTAACGGCCGAAATGCCCCTGGGCATCCGGATAGGCATGGAAATCGGCGATGGGGGATGCGGGGGTGGAGGACATGGCGCGACAACCGGTGGAGACAGGCTGACACTTTAACGCACGGGTCATGACAGTAATATCGACAATATCTGCCATGACCTGTCAGGAAAACTCACATGATCACCTCCCCCCTGCCCCCGCTCAACGCCCTGCGCAGTTTCGAGGCAACGGCCCGGCTCGGCGGCGTGGGCCGCGCGGCCGCGTCGCTGCACGTGACGCATGGGGCAATCAGCCGCCAGTTGCGCGTGCTGGAAGACGTCCTGGGCGTGGCCCTGTTCGTGCGCGACGGCCGCGGACTGCGGCTGACCCCCGCCGGCACCGTGCTGCAGACCGCCTGTGAGGGCGCTTTCGCGCAGATCCGCGACGCGGTTGCGGTGATCAGTCGCGAGCAACGGCCGGGGCCGCTGGTGCTCGGCTGCAGTGGCAGCATTCTGGCGCGCTGGATGATTCCGCGGCTGCAGGCACTGCAGGCTGCCCTGCCCGGGCTGCCGCTGCACTGGTCGGCGCAGGATGGCAGCTTCACCGCCGACCAGCAGGCGCTGGATGCCATCCTGCTGCTGGCGCAACCGCCGTGGCCCCGCGGCTGGCGGGTGCGCGCACTGGCACCGGAACGGGTCGGCGTGGTGGTGAGTCCGCAGCACCCTGCCGCTGCGCGCCTGCGCGGGAAGCCGCCGCACGCGTTGCTGGACGAAACGCTCCTGCAGACCACCTCACGCCCGCAGGCGTGGCCGGCGTGGGCAACGTCGCAGGGACTGGACCCGGCGCGCCTGCAACTGGGCACCGGGTTCGAGCATCTGTACTACCTGCTGGAAGCGGCCGTGGCCGGGCTGGGCGTGGCGATCGCCCCCGAACCGCTGGTGGCCGACGACCTGGCGGCAGGGCGGCTGCTCGCACCGTGGGGGTTCGCCGCCACCGGCGGCTTCTGGGTGCTGGCAACGCCGGAGGGGACCCAGGATGCGCGGGTGGACGCCTTGGCGGACTGGTTGGCCGGACAACTGACGTGAACCGGTCTCCCGGCCCACGGTCGGGCGCTGCCGTCGAATGCCGCCGTGGAGGCTAATCCGCCTCGTGGCAGTCGGCGCGGCGCACTTCCTCGACGAACTTGCGCATCTTGTAGCCGTCCTTGATGCCCGGTTCGGTTTCGATGCCGCTGGACACATCCACACCCCACGGCAGGGTGGCGACGATGGCATCGAATACGTTGTCCGGGGTGATGCCACCGGCCAGCAGGAAGGGACGGTGCAGGCCGGTGGGCAGACGTGTCCAGTCGAACGCGACGCCGGTGCCGCCGCCACCGCCCGGTGCGTGGCTGTCGAACAGGAAGCCGGCCGCGCCGGGATAGCGCAGCTGCAGCTGACGGGCGTTGACGTCGTCGCGCCCGCCCATCGCCACGGCCTTCAGATAGGGCATGTTGAAGCTGCGGCAGAACGACTCGTCCTCGTCGCCGTGGAACTGCAGCAGGGTTGGCCGCACGGTACGCAGCACTTCGCGGACTTCCTCCTTGGTGTTGTCACGGAACAGCGCGACCACGTCCACCATCGGCGCGATGGCCTGGCGCATTGCGCGGGCCTCAGCCGGCGCGACGCGGCGTCTGCTCTCGCGGGCAAAGATGAAGCCGACCGCGTCCACGCCCAGCTCGCCGGCCAGGCGGACGTCGCCGGCCCGGGTCATGCCGCAGAACTTGATGCGGGTGCGATAGAAGGAGCGGCTCATAAGGTGACCTCGGCGGGCAGATGCCAGTTGTCGGGATACAGGGGGCCAACGAACACCAGTCCCTGCGGGGGGGCGGTGGGACCGGCCACGGTGCGGTCCTGGCCAGCCAGCAGCTCGGCCATCCACGACACCGGCTTGTCCCCACAACCGATCAGAATCAGTGAGCCGACGATATTGCGCACCATGTGATGAAGGAATGCATTGGCCTGAACGCAGACCTCCACCACCTCATCGTGGCGGACCACGCTGATCGCCTGGAGCTCGCGGCGGGCATGCAGGGCCTCGCACTGGATGCTGCGGAAGGCACTGAAGTCGTTCTCGCCCAGCAGCGCCTGGCCAGCCGCGTGCATCAGCCCGGCGTCCAGCGGGCGACGTTCCCAGCTCAGGGTCTGGCGGTACAGCGCCGGCCGCACCTGACGGTTGAGCAGCCGATAGCGGTAGCGCCGCGCCCGGGCCGAGAAGCGTGCGTGGAAGTCGTCGGCCACCGGCACGCACCAGCGCACGGCGATCGAACGCGGCAACCGGGTCGTGGTGCCCAAGGTCCACCCGCGCGGATCGCGCACCACGTCGGTATCGAAATGGACCACCTGGCATTCGCCGTGCACGCCGGCATCGGTGCGGCCGGCGCACGTCACCTGGATCGGTGCATCGGCCACCGAGGACAACGCCTCCTGCAGGCTGGCCTGCACGCTGGGACACCCACTCTCGCCCAGCTGCTGCCAGCCCTTGTACTCACTGCCGTCGTATTCCACGCCCAACGCGTAGCGCATGCTCAACCTCTGTTTCGTCGGGGAACCGGGCCGGCGTCGGCCCGGGAATCAAGCGGGGAAACGACGGGCAAACGCGTCGTTCATCCCAGGCGCGCCAGCAGCTCGCGCGCTTCGGCCTGCATGTGCGGGTCCGCGCCCACGGCGACTTCCTGCAGCAGCGTGCGCGCGGTTTCGGCGTCGCCCAGGTCCAGGTAGGCGATCGCCAGCTCCAGGCGGTCGCGTCCCGGCGCGGGCCCGAACACGGTGCCATCGGCAGGCGCGTCCCCTGCCTCGATCGCATCGTGGCCTGCGGCGGCGATGTCCGTCGGGTCGGCGTCGGACACCGGCTCGGCCGGGTACTCGAACACGCCACGGAAGGACGGCTGCGCCGCCGCTTCCAGCGCATGCGCCGGCGGGCCCGGCAGCACCGGCGCGGCCTCGGGCGCGGCCTCGGCGACCACCTCGTCCTCGTCCACGGCCGGGCTGTCGCCGGTCACCGGCGCCAGCGCGAACACCGGCTCGCGGCGCAGGTCGTCGGCCAGCGGCGCTTCGTCCAGCGCGGCGACGTGTACGTTGTCGTCTTCGTCGGCCAGGCGCTGCTGCGCGGCCAGCTCATCCACGTAATCGGCGGCCGGCACGGCGGCGGCAAGTGCGGCACCGTCAAGGCCGTCACGCGACAGCGGCGGCAACGGTGAGGCTTTGCGACGGCGACCGAAGAGCCAGCCGACCACGCCCAGCACCAGGACGACCAGACCCAGCCAGTACCACCCACCCCCACTGCTGTCGCGTGGCGACGGCGCCTGCGCAAGACGCTGCTGGGCAGCCGCCAGGTCGCTGTCCTTCATTGCGATGAGTGACTGCTGCTGGGTCTTGAGCTTCTCCAGTTCGGCCACCCGGTTGCGCAGCTCCTGGATCTCGGCATCGCGGGTGGCGACATCTTCCTTGGCCTGACGCAGTTGTTCGTTGCCCAGCATGTCACCCTCACTGCCGGCGGCGGTGCCGGTGGTTGTTCCTGCGGTGTGGTCGGCAGCGGCGACGGCCGGCGCGATTTCCAGACGGGCCCCCTGGCGCGGCGGCGTGGCAGCGGCAGCGCTGGCAGGGGCCGGTGCACTGGCGGCGGTGTCGGCCGGCTGCGGAATCGCTGCGCGCGACTGGCGCCACTGGGCGGTATGTTCACGCACGATCGCAGCCGCCTCGCCGGGATCGATGGCCGCGCCGCCGTTGCCGGCCGGACCGCGCAGCACCGCGCCCTGCTTGAGCAGGTTGACGTTGCCACGGATGAAGGCCTCGGGGTTGGCGCGCAGCAGCGCGATCATCGCCTGGTCGCGGCTGACGCCCTGCTCGCGTGCGACTGTCGCGGCGATCTGCGACAGCGTCTGGCCGCGCTGGACGGTAATGCCCTCGGCGCCCAGGGCGGCCGGGGCCGGCGGACGGTTGACGGTGGGGCGCGGTGCGGCCGCCGCCGTCCGCGGCGCGGGGGCCGCCGCAGCAGCGGCCGGCGGCACCACGGCTGGCGCAGGGGCCGGCTCACGCACGATGGCATTGGACAGGGCGCCGGCAGGCGCGACGATCTCCGGCTCGGCAACGGCGGCGGCGCTGTTGGGCGCATCGACCAGCGCCGAATACTCGCGCACCAGCCTGCCCTGCCCCCAATCAGCCTCGATCAGGAAGTTCAGCGACGCTGTCGCGACCGGCGCATGGCTGCTTACGCGGACCACGGCCCGGCCCTGCGCATTGCGGGTCAGCTCGAACTGCAGCTCGCTGACCAGGCCACTGGGCGGTTCCAGCCCGACGCGGGCGAAGGTGGCCGGCGACGCCAGCGAGACCCGAAGCTGTTCCAGTTCCGCTGGATCGGCCGAAATCACCGGAATCTCTGCCAGGAGTGGCTGGCCGGGCTTGGACAGCACACGGATATCGCCCAGGCCGAGGGCCAGGGCGGAGCTGCTGGCCAGGGCCAGCAGCAGCGTCGACACATACTTGAGCGGGCGCAATGCGCCCGGAGCCCGGTTCTTCATGGCGGCCAATATAACGGCTCCCCCCGTGATCGGCGATGATTCATGTGGTGCGGTCGGCGGCATCCCCATGCCGCCGCCGCCCACCCGCTCAACCTTCGGCGGCAACCAGCTCGGCCAACTGCACGGCGTTGAGCGCAGCGCCCTTGCGGATGTTGTCCGACACGATCCACAGGTTGAGTCCGCGCGGATGCGACAGATCCTCGCGGATGCGGCCGACATACACCGCATCGTTGCCCGACGCATGCGTGACCGGCGTCGGATAGCCGCCGGCCTCATGCCGGTCGACCACTTCCACGCCCGGCGAACGCGACAGCAGTTCACGTGCGGCGTCGGGGGTGACCTTGTCACGGGTTTCGATGGTGACCGCTTCGGAGTGACCGTAGAACACCGGCACACGCACGGCGGTGGGGTTCACCAGGATGCTGTCGTCGCCGAGGATCTTGCGGGTCTCCCACACCAGCTTCATTTCTTCCTTGGTGAAGCCGTTGTCCTGGAAGTCGTCGATGTGCGGGATCAGGTTGAAGGCGATCTGCACCGGGAAGCGCTGCGGGTCGATCTCCTGGAAGCTGAGCAGCTGGCCGGTCTGCTTGCCAAGTTCCTCCAACGCCGAACGCCCGCCGCCGGACACCGACTGGTAGGTGGCCACGTTGATGCGCTGGATGCCGTACTGGCGATGCAGCGGAGCCAGCGCCACCAGCATCTGCATGGTCGAGCAGTTCGGATTGGCGATGATGCCGCGGGGACGGTTCTTCAATGCCTCCGGGTTCACTTCGGACACCACCAGCGGCACGTCGTCGTCGTAGCGGAAGGCCGAGGAGTTGTCGATCACCACCGCGCCGGCCGCGGCGAACCTGGGACCGAACTCCTTGGAGACGCTGCCACCGGCCGAGAACAGCGCGATATCCACGCCGGTCGGATCGAAATCGGACAGGTCCTGGACCTTGATCTTCTCGCCCTTGTACTCGATCTCGCCGCCGGCCGAGCGCGAGGACGCGAGCAGGCTCAGGGTGGCGATCGGGAAATCACGCTCGGCCAGGATGGCCAGCATGGTTTCGCCGACAGCACCGGTGGCACCGACGACGGCGACGTGGAAACGACGATCAGGGTTGTTCATGGGGAACCTCGTGTGATGGGGTGCCGACCCAGGGCCGGCACTGTCGTGTCTGTTTGAAGGGCGTACCGGCCGACGGTCGGTACCTGCCCGCTGTGCAGGGAACGCGGAGTGGGTTCGGGGAACCTCGCGTGATGGACGCGGCGGTTCCCTATCGTTTTGCGTCGTCGGTTTTCTTGGCGCCCACGAAAGCCGCGCCGGCACGGGCAGCGTGCACGGCGCCGGCGTTGATCGCGCTTGGCGGACGCCCGGCATGGGGTCCCTTGTCCAGCGCGGCCGTCAGGTTCTCCACGGCCAGCTGCACCATCGCCCGGCGCGTGGCCTGGCTGGCGCTGCCGATGTGCGGGGTAAGCACCACGTTGCGCAGGGCCAGCAGTTCCGGACGGACCGTGGGCTCGCCGTCGAACACGTCCAGCCCGGCGGCCGCCAGGCGGCCATTGGCCAGCGCATCGGCCAGTGCCAGCTCGTCAACGATGCCGCCACGCGCGATGTTGACCAGGGTGGCGCCCGGCTTCATCTTCGCCAGGGCGGCCGCATCGATGATGTGATGCGAGGCGGCGCTGTACGGCAATACCAGTACCAGGTGGTCGGCCTGTGCCAGCAGCGTGTCCAGGTCGACGTACGTCGCGCCGACCTCGGCCTCGGTGGCCTCCGGCAGGCGTGACCGGTTGTGGTACAGCACACGCATGCCAAAGCCCAGGGCGCCGCGGCGGGCGATGCCCTGGCCGATGCGGCCCATGCCGAGGATGCCCAGCGTGCTGCCGTGGATGTCCGCGCCGAGCATGGTCCGGAACGACCACTGCCCCCACTGGCCCTCACGCAGCCAGCGCTCGGACTCGGTGATGCGGCGGGCGGCGGCCATCAACAGTGCGAAACCGAGATCGGCGGTGGTCTCGGTCAGCACGTCCGGGGTGTTGCTGGCCAGGATGCCGGCGGCGCTGAGCGCGTCGACATCCAGGTTGTTGTAACCCACCCCGACATTGGCGATCGCACGCAACCGCGGGGCGTTGGCGATCTCGGCCGCGCCGATGCGTTCGTTGAGGGTGATCAGCGCGCCGTCGGCACCTGCCAGCCGCGCGGCCAGCTGCGGTGGCGTGTAGCGGGTGACCTCGGCGGTCATGTCCAGGTCGAAGTACTGCCCGAGCCGTTCGACGACATCGTCGAACAGCGGCTGGCTGACCCAGACCCTCGGACGCGGATCAGCCATCGATGCTGCCCGGGATGCGCGGCGCGACCTCGCCCACGTCGCCGCACTGGGCCCGATGACGCAGGGCCTGGTCCATCAGCACCAGCGCCATCATCGCCTCGGCGATCGGGGTGGCGCGGATGCCCACGCAGGGATCGTGACGGCCGGTGGTGATCACCTCCACGGCCGCGCCGCTGGCGTCCACCGTGGCACCGGGCAGGCGCAGGCTGGAGGTCGGCTTGAGCACGATCGAGGCGGTGACCTGCTGGCCGGTGGAGATGCCGCCGAGGATGCCCCCGGCATGGTTGCTGGCGAAGCCGTCGGGGGTGATCAGGTCGCGGTGCCCGGTGCCCTTCTGGGCTGCGCTGGCGAAACCGTCGCCGATCTCCACGCCCTTGACCGCGTTGATGCTCATCAGCGCAGCGGCCAGTTCGCCGTCGAGCTTGCCGTAGATCGGTTCGCCCCAACCCGGCGGCACGCCATCGGCGACGACGTTGACGCGCGCGCCGACCGAATCGCCGGACTTGCGCAGGGCATCCATGTAGCTTTCCAGTGCGGGCACCTGCCCGGCCACCGGCCAGAAGAACGGGTTGTCTTCCACGGCCGACCAGTCGAAGCCGGTCGGCGTGATCTCGCCCAGCTGCGACAGGTAACCGCGTACGCGCACGCCATAGCGCTGCAGAAGCCATTTCTTGGCGATCACGCCGGCGGCCACGCGCATGGTGGTTTCGCGTGCGGACGAGCGACCGCCGCCGCGCGGGTCGCGGATGCCGTACTTCTGCCAGTAGCTGTAGTCGGCGTGGCCGGGACGGAACTGCTGGGCGATGTTGCTGTAGTCCTTGCTGCGCTGGTCGGTGTTGCGGATCAGCAGCGCGATCGGGGTACCGGTGGTACGCCCTTCGTAGACGCCGGACAGGATTTCCACGGCGTCTTCTTCGCGACGCGCGGAGGTATGCCGGCTCTTGCCGGTGGCACGGCGCTGCAGATCGTGGACGAATTCCGCAGCGTCGATCTCCAGGCCCGGCGGGCAGCCGTCGATCACGCAGCCGATCGCCGGACCGTGCGATTCGCCGAACGTGGTGACCGAGAGCAGCTTGCCGAAGGTATTACTGGACATGGGATACCGCATGACGGGGGAAGGCGGCGCGCAGAACGCGCGGCAGGTGGCGCACGGCGACGATGGCCGGCAGCAGGGTGAAGCTGAGGATGAACACCGGGCGGCCCCAGCCATCGCGCCAGCCGTCCGGGCTGCTGCCGATGCTGGCAACCACGGTGGCCACGGCGACCGCCAGGCCGATCACCAGCGCGACCGTCAGCGCCCGCGACAGCAGCGGGCGCCGTTGCAGCAGCGTTGCATCGACAATCGCGCAGCAGATCACGGCGGCGCCGCCAAGCAGGGCCGAGACGCCGTAGACCAGGCCCTTGAGGTGGTACCAGAGCTGTTCGCCGGGTGCGGCGGCATAACGGCAGTGCATCGTGTCGCCGCTGAAACAGGCGACGCCGCTCTGCAGGGACATCATCACGATGATCAGCGCGAACGGCAGCAGCAGCGCCAACGGCATCAGCAGGGCCAGATCGGCCCAGCGGATGCGCGCGGCGACGGCCGGCCTATCGGGCATTGGCCAGCTCGGTGATGCGGGTGCTGTGGGCGATGAGCTCGCGGCACTCGACGGCGAAGATGCCCATCTGGCCGACCTTGAACTCGATCCAGTTGAAAACCACCTCGGGCAGCAGCTTGGTCAGGTGGCGCTCGGATTCGCCCACCTCGCAGATCAGCAGGCCGTCTTCGCTGAGGTGCAGCGGCGCATCGCGGAGGATCTTCAGCACCAGGTCCAGGCCGTCGTCGCCGGCACGCAGGCCCATCTCCGGCTCGTGGGAGTACTCCGGCGGCAGGGCATCGGTCTCGTCGTTGGTGACGTACGGGGGGTTGGTGACGATCAGGTCGTAGTGACGGCCGGTGAGGCCGTTGAACAGGTCGGACTTGATCAGGGTGACGTTGTGGGCGTCGAGGCGTTCCTTGTTCTCGGCGGCCAGGGCCAGGGCATCATCGCTGAGGTCCACGCCATCCACCTCCCAATGCGGGTAGTAGTGGCCCATCGCGATGGCGATGCAGCCCGAGCCGGTGCACAGGTCCAGCGCGCGGTGCACGTCACGGCCGGCCAGCCAGGGCTCGAAACCGGTTTCGATCAGTTCGGCGATCGGCGAGCGCGGCACCAGAGCGCGCGGGTCGCTCTTGAAGCTCAGGCCGGCGAACCAGGTCTCCCCGGTGAGGTAGGAGGCGGGCAGGCGCTCGGTGATGCGGCGCTCGAACAGGGCCAGCACCTCGGCCTTCTCCGGCGTGGTCACGCGGGCGGCACCATAGGCCGGGCCAAGGTCATGCGGGAGATGGAGCGTATGCAGGACGAGCTGGGTCGCTTCGTCCAGGGCATTGTCGTAGCTGTGACCGAAGGTCAGCCCGGCGGCGTTGAAACGGCTGGTGCCGTAGCGGATCAGATCGATGATCGTGTGGAGTTCGGCGGCCGTTTCGGCAGTCATGGCGGGGCAACAGACAAAGTGGCCCCCGATTATAGGCGACCCCATGCCGGGCAGCATCCGTTGCAGAAGAAACGGGTGGTGGGGACCCACGCTCTCCCCCTTCCCCCTTGCACCTGCCCTTCATTGCGCGCCAGTCCACCGCCGAGGGAACCCGTCCCGGCCAAAACAACCACCCAGGCCGCCGCCGCCCCTATCATGGTGGCCCCTTCCGGGAACGGGCCTTACATGTTCAATCGCAACGTCGGCATCATCCTGCTCATCGCACTGGCCGCCGGGCTCGGCCTGGTCGTGGCCCAGAAGGTGTTCGCGCCCACGCCGGCCGGCGACCGGCCGGCCACCACGTCGATCACCTTCTATCCGCAGCCGCGGGCCCTGCCCGACTTCAACCTGGGCCAGTCCGACGGCACGCGCCTGATCCCGGGCGAGCTGAAGGGGCATTGGACCCTGGTATTCCTGGGCTTCACCTTCTGCCCCGATGTCTGCCCGACCACCCTGGGCGACCTGGCGCAGGCCCAGAAGCAGTGGGAAGCGCTGCCGGAGACGCTGCGTCCGCGGCTGGTGTTCATCTCCGTCGACCCCGAGCGCGATACGCCGGCCCGCCTGGGCGAGTACGTACATGCGTTCCACAAGGACACCCTGGCCGCTACCGCCGACGTGCCGTCGCTGGAGCGGTTCGCCACCTCCCTGGGCTTCGTGTTCCAGAAGGTGCCCGGCAACCACTTCGATGAGAACCCCGAGGATTACACCGTCGAACACTCGGCCAGCCTGGCCGTACTGGACCCGCAGGGCCGCCTGGCCGGCCTGATCCGCCCTCCCTTCAATGCGCTGGCCATCGCGCGCGACCTGCAACTGCTGACCGAGAAATCCGCCCCATGAGTCTGATGACCACGCTGAGCTACGCCCTGCCCCATCGTCTGCTGTCCTCGATGGCGCGGCGCCTGGCGTATTCCAGCAATCCGCGCATCTCGCGCTGGCTGATCGATACGGTCACCGCCAGGTTCGGCGTGAACCTGGCCGAAGCCGCCAATCCGGACCCGCGCAGCTACGCCACGTTCAACCAGTTCTTCACCCGCGCCCTGAAGCCCGGTGCACGCGTGGCCGATCCCGATCCGCGCACGCTGGTGATGCCGGCCGATGGCCGGATCAGCCAGCTCGGCGCGATCGAGGACGGGCGGATCTTCCAGGCCAAGGGCCAGTCGTTCACGGCCGCCGAACTGCTGGGCGACGCCGCCGATGCCGAGGTCTTCCGCCACGGCCTGTACGCCACCGTGTACCTCTCGCCGAAGGACTACCATCGCGTGCACATGCCGTGGACCGGCACCCTGCGCGAGACGGTGCACGTGCCCGGCCGGCTGTTCAGCGTCGGGCCGGCAGCGGTCAACACGGTGCCGGGGCTGTTCGCCCGCAACGAACGGCTGGTCTGCCATTTCGATACCGACTTCGGGCCGATGGTGTCGGTGATGGTCGGTGCGCTGCTGGTATCGGGCGTGGAAACGGCGTGGGGCGGCGAAGAGATCCCGCGCTATGGCGACACGATCACGCGCAAGGATTACCGCGGCAAGGGCATTACCCTGGCACGGTTCGCGGAGATGGCGCGTTTCAACTACGGCTCCACGGTGATCGTGCTGCTGCCACCAGGCGTGGCCGATTTCGCGCCGCACCTGGACGCCGAGCACGCCGTGCAGCTGGGCCAGGCGCTGGCGACGTTGCGCTGACCCCAACGCAGAACGCCCCGCTCCCGCGGGGCGTTTGCGATGGCGCGCAGCGCCCGACGGGCGGTCAGATCTCGACCGGTCCGACGTCCATGCCGTCGTAGTCTTCCACGCCGTTCTGCTCGGCCAGGGTCTGCAGCTCGTGGTTGCGGGCATCCAGCGAGGCCTCGGTGTGCACCTCGGCGCGCTCCACGTGCAGCACGTGGTACGGCGCCTCGCCCTCCTCCAGCTCCGGCTCGAAGATCTCCACCAGGCTGTAGCCCATCGCGACCAGCTTCTCGGCCAGGCCATTGAGCGGTTCCGGGGTGGTGTTGACGAAGAAGTACCCCCACAGCATCGGGCCGTTGAGGTCCCAGTCTGTGTTTTCGCGGATGTTGGCGAACATCTCGTTGATTGCGGTGATATCCATCCTGCTTCCTTTGTCTGTGTACATGGGGGCCGTGGCGCGTTGCCACGGCCGATGATGGATGTCGGTTACCTGTCGCAGCCCTGCAGCTTGAGCGTCTGGCCGGGGCGCAGCGCGTAGCCCGGCGCCTTGAGGCCATTGGCCCGCGCCAGCGCCGGCAGGTCGCACTGGTACCTGGCGGCGATCCCGCCCAGGGTATCGCCCTTGGCCACCTTGTGGCTGCGCACCGGCTTGGCTTTCGGCTTGGCCGACGCACGCGGCACGGCCACCGGAGCGGTCGGCGTGACCGCCGGAGCGCTGTCCCGTGCTTCGGCGATCGGCACCACGCTGCCCACGGCCACATTGCCGGTGTAGGTGGCGGCCGACGGGCGCACGATGGCGGCGTTGAGGTCGGCGGTGATCAGCGTACGCGCCAGGTCCGCGCGCGGGCCGCTGACGCAGTAGCGGTTGTAAAGCCCGGCGATGCGCGTGGTGGCGTTGATCGTGGTGCCCGCCGGAATCCAGCCGTCCGCTTCGTAACGCGGGTTGAGATTGCGCAGCACGCGCATGTACCCGTCACGCGTGCCGGCGCTGCCCAGGCAGATGGTCAGTTCGTAGATGGTGGTCGACTTGGCCAGGCGCAGAGTGGCCGGCTGCGCGCTGATTTTGGGGAACTCCACACCGTACTGCTGCGGGTGCAGGTAGATCCAGGCCGCCGCAATCACCATCGGCACGTAGTCTTTGGTCTCGCCGGGGAACTGGTTGTAGACGCTGTCGGTCCAGAAGCCCTGGCCCGCGCTCTGGCGATACACCCGCGCCGCACGGCCTTCGCCGCCGTTGTAGGCGGCCAGCGACAGTTCGATGTTCTTGTTGAGCTCGCGCATGCGCTCGTTCATGTACGAGGCACTGGCCTCGGCCGCGCTGCGTGCATCGAAGCGGGTGTCAAAGCCGGTGCCATCCGGGCCGAGCCCGAAACGGCGGCCGGTGGCCGGCATGAACTGCATCAGACCGGCCGCACCGGCGCGTGAGGAGGCGTGCACGCGGCCATTGGATTCCTTGGCCATGATGCCGAACAGCAGCGCCTCGGGCAGGCCACGCTTCTCCCACTCCGGCCACATCACCGCACGCAGGTTCTGGTAGTTCTCATAGCTGGTGAGCAGCGCCGGACGCATATCGGTGAGCCAGCGGCGGATGCCCGCCTGCACGGCCGGGTTGTACTCGACCATGCTGTCGAAGGCGTGGCGCTTGTCGTTCAGCAGCGCGGCCGCGCGCGCCGCTTCGGGCACATCGGCCGCCAGCGGCCCGACGTGGTCCGGATCGGCCTCGAGCAGGACGCCATCGGCAACCACGGCATCGGCGTCTTCGCCCTGGCCATCGGCGGTGTTCTTGAGCAGGCGCTTGTAGGTGGTCAGCAGATTGCTGACCTGGCAGCCCTTCTGGGCCACACAGGCGCTGATCACATCCTCCATGTCCTCCAGCGCCGCATCGGCCTCGTTGCGGCCCTTGGGGTCGGCGTTGGCCACCAGCACCAGCGCGTCGCCGTAGCGCTTCTCCGCCGCTGTCATGCGCTGCTCCAGCGCTTCGATCTTCACCCGGTCGCGGGCCGAGACCCGCTGGGCATGTGCCTCCGGCACCAACGACACCATCGCAGCGAGCGCCAACAAAGGCCAAGCGCGGACAAGCAAGACAGGAACGGGCATTTTTGGCACTGTGTGCGAGAGATGGGGCAGAGTAGCCGCGGCCATCGCATCGGGGCAACCCGCTCATCGCCGCGCCTGCCGCCACTGTCTGCAATCCCGCGCATTCACACAACGAGTTGACCATGAACCCGATTCTGCTCGGCAAAGGCATCACCGACGACATTCCGGTCACCCTGCTGCCGCGCCTCGGCAACCGCCACGGACTCGTGGCCGGCGCCACCGGCACGGGCAAGACCGTGACCCTGATGACCCTGGCCGAAGGCTTTTCGCGGCTGGGGGTGCCGGTGTTCCTGGCCGATGTGAAGGGCGACGTATCCGGCCTCGCCGTCGGCGGCGCGGGCGGCGATGCGCTGCTGCAGCGTGCCCACGACATCGGCGTGGCCGACTACGCCCCGGCTGCCAGCCCGGCGATTTTCTGGGATCTGTACGGCAAGCTCGGCCACCCGGTGCGCACCACCGTGAGCGAGATGGGCCCGACCCTGCTGGCGCGGATACTGGAACTCAACGACACACAGGCCGGCGTGCTGGACATCGTGTTCAAGCTGGCCGACGACCGTGGTCTGCTGCTGCTCGACCTGGACGACCTGCGCGCCCTGCTCGGCCTGGTCGCCGAGGAGCGCAAGGACATTTCCACTGACTATGGCCTGGTCAGTGCGCAGACCGTGGCCGCCATCCAGCGCTCACTGCTGCGCCTGTCGCAGGACGGTGGCGAAGCGTTCTTCGGCGAACCGGCGCTGGAGCTGGCCGACCTGATGCGGGTCAATCACGACGGCCGCGGCGTGATCGGCATCCTCGCCGCCGACCAGCTGGTGCTCAAGCCGCGGCTGTATTCGACGTTCCTGCTGTGGCTGCTGTCGGAGCTGTTCGAAACGCTGCCGGAGGTGGGTGATCTGGACAAGCCCAAGCTGGTCTTCATCTTTGACGAGGCGCACCTGCTGTTCGACGACGCGCCGCCGGCGCTGGTGCAGCGGATCGAGCAGGTAGTGCGGCTGATCCGCTCCAAGGGCGTGGGCGTGTACTTCTGTTCGCAGTTCCCCGACGACGTCCCGGCCAACATCCTCGGGCAGCTCGGCAACCGCGTGCAGCATGCGCTGCGTGCCTTCACCCCGCGCGACCAGAAGGCGGTGAAGGTGGCAGCCGAGACCTTCGTCCCCAATCCCAAGCTCGATGTCGCCGCCACGCTGGCCAGACTCGGCACCGGCGAGGCGCTGGTCTCCACGTTGCAGGACAAGGGCATCCCCTCGCCCGTGCAGCAGACCCTGATCGCGCCGCCACGCTGCCGCATGGGCACCATCACCGAGGCCGAACGCGCCCAGGTACGCGCCGGCAGCCCGGTGGGCAGCCGCTACGACACCGCCATCAACCGCGAGTCGGCCGCCGAACTGCTGGCCCAGCGCGCGCAGAAGGCGGTGCAGCAGGCCGATGCCCCCAAAGCCCGCACGCGCGAGCAGGACGACGCCCAGGCCGGCGGCTTCGGCCAGTCGATCAAGGATGCGATCTTCGGCACCAAGCGCCGCCAGGGCATGATCGAAACGATGGCCAAGCAGACAACGCGCACCGTCGGCACCAGGCTCGGCAACCAGATCGTGCGCGGCATCCTCGGCGGCATCTTCGGCGGCAAGCGTTGAACCGCGTCACCTCACCACGAAAGAAGACCTGATGTCGCGTTGGCGTCCCCCTGCGGAAAAGAGTACGGCCCTGATCACCGCGCAGGGCCACCAGCGGCTGAAGGCCGAGTTGGACGATCTGTGGCGGGTGCGCCGGCCGGAGGTGGTCAAGGCGCTGGCGGCCGCTGCGGCCGAAGGCGACCGTTCGGAGAACGCCGAGTACACCTACCGCAAGAAGCAGCTGGGCGAGATCGACCGCCGCGTGCGCTACCTGACCAAGCGGCTCGAGTCGCTGCGGGTGGTTGATACCGTTCCGAGCGATCCGCAGGCGGTGTTCTTTGGCGCGTGGGTGGACCTGGAGAATGTGGACAGCGGCGATGTCAGCCGCTATCGCATCGTGGGACCGGACGAGACCGATGCGGGTGCAGGCTGGATCAGCATCGATTCGCCGCTGGCGCGTGCGCTGCTCAGGAAGCGCGTGGACGACGAGTTCGAGGTGGAGCTGCCGAGCGGCCGGACCGGATTTGCGGTTCTGGCGGTGGCGTATGGAGCGCACGGGGTGGAGTAGTCCGCCCGTTGATCGGCGGGTACGTCCTGCCCTCGCGCCGTGGCCTGAAGTAGTCGACCTGGCGGTAGAACGCCGCATCCTGCAGCCCATGCCAACCCGGGATGCCCATCAGCGGCAGCGGTCGCAGGTCCAGCGGGTCGCACAGCCGTTCGCCGTGCATGATGGCCTGCGCCACCTGCGCCACCGCCTGCGCATCGTCTTCGGCTTCTGTCAGCAGGCATTTGCCCACCAGCCGCCGCCCGGGCAGCAATGCCTGCTCCATGAGGGCATGGCCGAACACTGCGGCCACGGCAATATCACCGTTGCGCCATGCGTCGGCACCTTGCACGAACAGCGCATCCCAGTCATGCCGGTCCCACGCGCCTGCCAGTGCCGCATCGCGCACCCGGACGACGACACCGGTCTCATCGAACTGGGTCAGCGCGGCCTGTGCGCGCGTCCGCCCTCCCGGCGCATCGCGATGGAGGTCACGGCATTGGCGCGCGTTGAGCGCGTGCTTGATCTGCGGATAGCGCGCCCAGACCAGCGCATTGAACAGGTCATGCCAGTTGCACGGGCGGGTCGCGATACGGCCTTGCGCAATGCGCTGCTCGTAATGCAGTCCATCGGCGAGCAAGGCGTCATCCTGCTCGACCAGTTGCCTGCCCGGCAGCGCCAGGCGGACGTCCAGGGCATCGATGGCCGGCCAGTCACCGGCCACCATCAGATCTTCGTAGGCCGCGTATGCCGTAAACAGGGGGTGACCGAAGCACGCCCGGTCCACCTGTGCACGCGCCGGCGCAAGGAAACGCCGGCGGCCAACCGCCTCGCGGGCGGCCGCGTCGGTCACAGCACCTTGATGTCGAGCCGCGTCTTGGCCGCGCCTTCGTCGATCAGCGCATCGCCGTACAGGTCGTGCTCGTCGCTTTCGGTGATTTCCACGTCCACGAACTGGCCCACGCGCAGACGCGCCTCGTCGGCATTCTGGATGTGCACCAGACCATCGATTTCCGGTGCATCGGCCTTCGAGCGCGCCACGGCGATGCCGTCCTCGATCACATCCACCAGGCACTGCTGCACAGTGCCGATCCTGGCCTCCAGGCGCGCCGCGGAAATCTCGGCCTGGCGGGCCATGAAGCGGGCCAGGCGCTCCTGCTTCACTTCCTCGGGCACCGGGTCGGGCAGAGTGTTGGCGGTGGCACCCGTAACCGGCGAGTACGCGAAGGCACCCACGCGATCCAGCTGCGCTTCGTCAAGGAACGACAACAGGTCCTCGAACTCGGCCTCGGTCTCGCCGGGGAAGCCGACGATGAAGGTCGAGCGCACGGTGATGTCCGGGCACAGCTGGCGCCAGCGCTGCACGCGCTCGAGGGTCTTGTCGACCGCGCCGGGGCGCTTCATCAGCTTGAGGATGCGCGGGCTGGCATGCTGGAACGGGATGTCCAGGTACGGCAGGATCCGGTTCTCGGCCATCAACGGCACGATCTCGTCCACGTGCGGGTACGGGTACACGTAGTGCATGCGGGTCCAGGCGTCCAGTTCGGACAGGCCTTCGCACAGGGCTTTCAGACGGGTCTGGTAAGCCTTGTCGCGCCACATGCGCTCGGCGTACTTCACGTCCACGCCGTAGGCCGAGGTGTCCTGGGACACCACCAGCAGTTCCTTGACGCCGCCGCGCACCAGCCGCTCGGCTTCGCGCAGCACCTCGTCGACCGGACGCGAGACCAGCTTGCCGCGCATCGAGGGAATGATGCAGAAGCTGCACGTGTGGTTGCAGCCCTCGGAAATCTTCAGGTACGCGTAGTGGCGCGGGGTCAGCTTGATGCCGTAGTCGGGCACCAGGTCCACGAACGGGTCGTGCCTGGGCGGCAGCGCGGCGTGCACCGCCTCCATCACGCTCGTGTAGTCCTGCGGGCCGGACACCGCCAGCACGTTCGGGTAGGCCTCCCGGATCTGCTCGGGGCGCTTGCCCAGGCAGCCGGTGACGATCACCTTGCCGTTGGCGTTCATCGCCTCGCCGATCGCATCCAGCGATTCGGTCACCGCCGAATCAATGAAGCCGCAGGTGTTGACCACCACCACATCGGCCGAGTCGTAGGACGGCACAATGTCGTAGCCCTCGGACCGCAGCTGGGTGAGGATGCGCTCGGAATCGACCAGGGCCTTCGGGCAGCCAAGGCTGACGAAGCCGACTTTGGGGTTCAGCTGGGACATGGATCAGGACTCTGGGGGCCTGGGTCGGAATGACCTGGGGCCGGAAACGGCGGCAAGTATACCGGCGTTGCACGCCCAGCCCTGAACCGGATCGCGGGCGAAGCCGCCAGACCCGGCATGACCGGCGACACCGCGCTAACCGGTGCGGGGCCGATAATGACGCCCTTCAGCAACGGGAGTCTCGCATCATGGGTGAGTGGGTCACGCTCGATACGCATCACGGCCCGGTCCGCGCCTGGCAGGCCGAACCGGACGGCAAGCCCCGTGGCGGGCTGGTGGTCATCCAGGAGATCTTCGGTGCCAACGCGCACATCCGCGAAGTGGCCGAAGGCTTCGCCGCCAAAGGCTATGCGGTGCTGGCACCGTCCTTCTTCGACCTGGTCGACGGCCCGGCCGCCGATCCCGACACCCTGCCCTACGACCCGGATGGCGTGAAGCGGGGGCTGGAGCGGGTCACCACCCTGGGGGTGGAGAAGGCCCTGGAAGTCGTCCGCGCCGCCGCCTCGCGGCTGGCCCCGGCCGGCAGGGTCGGTACCGTGGGTTACTGCTGGGGCGGCAGCATCGCGCTGCTGGCCGCGCTGCGCCTGGGCCTGCCGTCGGTCAGCTACTACGGCGCACGCAACGTGCAGTTCCTCGACGAAACGGCCAAGGCACCAGTGATGTTCCACTTCGGTGCCCAGGACAGGAGCATCCCGCCGGAGGCGATCAAGGCCCACCGCGAGAAGCTGCCGCAGATGGCCACCTTCGTCTACCCGGCCGACCACGCCTTCAACCGCAATGTCGGACATGCGTATGATCCAGACAGCGCCGCCCTGGCGCTGGAACGCACCCTGGACTTCTTTGCGGAGCATCTTGGATGAGCGAGTTCGAACTGGATTCACGCCTGGCCACCGATAGCGTACTGGTAGCAGAAGGGCCGTTGTCGCAAGTGCGGCTGATGAACGACGAGCGGTACCCGTGGTTGATCCTGGTGCCGCGCCTGGCCGGCATCACCGAATGGATCGAGCTGGACGGCGAGCAGCAGGACAAGCTGCGCACCGAGTTGAACCGGGCCTGCAAGGCCCTCAAAGGCACCGACGGCGTGGAGAAGATCAACATCGGCGCGCTGGGCAATATCGTCCGCCAGCTGCATTTCCACGTCATCGGCCGCCACGTCGGCGATCCGGCGTGGCCCGGGCCCGTCTGGGGCCACGGCCAGGCCCACCGTCACGATCCGGACGTGCTTGCCGAGCGTGTCGCGTACTGGAAGGAACGGCTAGGATATCCGGCCCACTCCTGACGGACCCTGCCCTGATGCGTTCGAACCTGATTGCCGCCATCGTCCTGATCCTGGTGGGCCTGTTCCTGCTGGCCAGCAACCTGGGTTGGACCAACATGAACATGGGCCGCCTGATCCTCACCTGGTGGCCGGTGATCCTGGTGGCGGTGGGCATCGGGCTGCTGTTCGGCCGCGGCAAGTAATGCGGCGGCGATGAACGGAAAAAGCGCGGATTGCTCCGCGCTTTTTTCGTTTACGGGGGGGGGTAGACAGCCGACCTGCCGCTCAGGTGCGCGGCAGGGTCACGCCGGTCTGGCCCTGGTACTTGCCGCCGCGATCCTTGTAGGAGGTCTCGCAGATATCGTCCCTGTCGGCCTGGAAGAACAGCATCTGCGCCACGCCTTCGTTGGCATAGATGCGCGCCGGCAGCGGCGTGGTGTTGCTGAATTCAAGGGTGACATGGCCTTCCCACTCCGGCTCCAGCGGGGTCACATTGACGATGATCCCGCAGCGCGCGTAGGTGCTCTTGCCCAGGCACACCACCAGCGTGTCGCGCGGAATGCGGAAGTACTCCACGGTGCGGGCCAGCGCGAAGCTGTTCGGCGGAATGATGCACTCGTCGCCGACGATGTCCACGAAGCTGCCCGGATCGAAGTGCTTCGGGTCGACAATGGTGGAATTGATGTTGGTGAACACCTTGAACTCGCGCGAGCAGCGCACGTCGTAACCGTAGCTGGAGGTGCCGTAGCTGACGATGCGCTCGCCATTGGCCTGCTTGACCTGGCCGGATTCGAACGGCTCGATCATGCCGTGCTGTTCGGCCATCTGGCGGATCCAGCGGTCACTCTTGATGCTCATGTAGGGGTCCTGAAGGGCAAGGGGCAGGTCGGGGCCGGGCACGATTCTAGCAGCCGGCCCCGGCGCCGGTCAGAGCAGCGAGGACAGGATCGGAATGCTGGCCCGCGGGCGCTTGCCCATCTCTTCCACCAGCCGTTCGGCCGCCCGCAGATAGGCCTGCGCGGCCGGCGAGTCCGGTGCGGCGGCGACGATCGGGGTGCCCGCGTCGCCCTGCTCCCGGATGCCGATGTCCAGCGGCAGCGAGCCGAGCAGCGGCACGCCGTACTGCGCAGCCATGCGCTCGCCACCGCCCTGGCCGAACAGGTGCTCGACGTGGCCGCAGTTGCTGCAGGTGTGCACGGCCATGTTCTCGACCAGGCCCAGCACCGGCACCTCGACCTTCTCGAACATCTTCAGCGCCTTCTTCGCATCCAGCGTGGCGATATCCTGCGGCGTGGTGACGATCACCGCACCGGCCAGCGGAATCTTCTGGGTCAGCGTCAGCTGGATGTCGCCGGTGCCCGGCGGCAGGTCGATCAGCAGGTAGTCCAGGTCGTCCCACAGCGTGTCGTTGAAGAACTGCGTCATCGCCGACGTCGCCATCGGACCGCGCCAGATCATCGGCGTCTCGTCCTCGATCAGGTAGCCGATGGACATGGTCTCCACGCCGAACGCGCGCAGCGGTTCGATCGACTTGTTGTCCGGGCTCTCCGGGCGCCCGCTCAGGCCGAGCATCATCGGCACGCTGGGGCCGTAGATATCAGCGTCCAGAAGGCCGACGCGCGCGCCCAGACGGGCCAGTGCGACCGCCAGGTTGACGGCCGTGGTGGACTTGCCGACACCGCCCTTGCCCGAGCCAACGGCGATCACGTTGCGGATGCGCGGATGCGGCGTCAGCCCCTTCTGCACCTGGCTGGCATGGGGACGACGAGACTGGCTGGCACTCACTGCGGGCACTCCGGAAACGCTTCAGGGGAACCCAACACTATACAACCTTGACGGTGCCTGACTAAGAATCGCGATTGCTACGAATCCATGCAATTTTCGTTAAGTTCATGTTACGGTCGATTGGCACCACGTTGAGCGTTTTCTGCGCGTTTTCGGGAGGGAATCATTGACGTCGTGCATTCGTATCTGCTCTATGGACTATCAATGAATTACCCACGCAATACTGCTCGTCGCAACACCCTCGCTGCTGCACTGTTCTCTGCCCTGATCGCCACCGCGGCCGCACCGGCCCTGGCACAGGACCAGGCCACGACGCTGGACAAAGTCACCGTCACCGGCTCGCTGATCCCGCAGACCGATATCGAAACCCAGACCCCGGTGATGTCCATCACCGCGCAGGACATCCAGACCCGCGGCTTCACCAGCGTGGCCGAAGTGCTGCAGCAGTCCTCGCTGACCACCGGCGGCCTGCAGGGCGGCCAGACCTCCGCCTCGTTCACCCAGGGCGCCGAAGCGGCTGGCATGTTCGGCCTGAACCCGGGTTACACCAAGTACCTGATCAACGGTCGTCCGATGATGTCGTACCCGGCGCTGTACAACGGCGGCGATACGTTCAACAACATCAGCGGCATTCCGATCGACATCGTCGAGCGCATCGAAATCCTGCCGGGCGGCCAGTCCTCCCTGTACGGCTCGGACGCAATCGCCGGCGTGGTCAACATCATCCTCAAGGAACGCATGGAAGGTGGCACGCTCACCGTCCGTGGCGGCACCTACAGCGAAGGCGGCGGCAACAACCTGCGCGTCAGCGCGGCCCACGGCTTCAGCGCCTTCGATGACCGCTTCAACGCACTGGTCAACGTGCAGATCGAGTCGAGCAACCCGATCTGGGGCTACCAGCGCGACCTGACCAGGACCACCAATGCCAACGGCTACACCGCACAGGTGCCGGGCAACGACTTCGCGGTCATCGACGCCGACACCAACCGCCTGTACATGATGGATCCAACCAACTGCGCCAGCGTCGCCGGCCAGTTCGGTGGCACCACCGTGATGGGTTCGCGCGCCTCGGGCCTGTCCTGCGGCTCGGTGTACGGCGCCGGCTACAAGACCGTGAAGAACGGCAAGGACAGCGGCCAGTTCTATTCGGCAATGACCTTCGACGTCAACGACGACCTGCAGTTGTTCGCCGACGTGCTGTACAGCAAGGAAAAGACCGAATACACCTCCGGCTCGAACTACCTGTGGTGGGGCACCAAGAGCACGATGGGCGGTTTCTACGACCAGTCCTCGGGCAAGGTGGTCAACCTGCAGCGCGCCTTCGCGCCGGAAGACATCGGCGGCCAGGGCTACAAGGACGTGCTCAACAGCGATGAGAGCCGCTCCTACCAGGTGACTCTGGGTGCCAAGGGTGTCTTCGGCGACTGGGACTACAGCGCCAGCTTCACCCGCGGTGAGTACAAGCTCACCGAGAACAAGTTCATGCGCTGGAAGGACCCGATCAACAACTACTTTGCCGAGCACGTACTGGGTCCGGTACTGGGCACCACCGCCGACGGCTGGGACATCTACAACCCGAACTGGGGCGCGTTCTACTCGGCGATCTCGCCGGAAGATTTCGCCAGCTTCACCGGCTACGCGCACAACCGCAGCCGCACCTGGCAGAACCTGGCCCGCGCGCAGGTCACCAACGGTTCGCTGTTCTCGCTGCCGGGCGGTGACGCCGGCTTCGCGGTCGTCGTCGAAGGCGGCAGCGAAGGCTGGGACTACTCCCCGGACCAGCGCCTGCTGGACGGCCAGGCATGGGGCTCGTCGGCCGTGGCCGGCAACGGCCACCGCAGCAACTACGCGGTGACCTCCGAGCTGCGCATGCCGCTGCTGGAATCGCTGACCGTGACCGCCTCGGGTCGCTATGACGCGTTCAAGATCGCCGACAACACCGTCGACAAGGCCACCTACAGCCTGGGTCTGGAATACCGTCCGCTTGAAAGCCTGCTGTTCCGCGGCAAGTACGGCACCGCCTTCCGCGCGCCGACCCTGTCCGATGCCTTCCAGGGCACCAGCGGCTACTACGCCAACAACTCGACCGACTACTACCGTTGCGGCCAGCTGGGCTACACCCCGGGCAACACCGCCGACTGCCGTTACGACAACAGCGTCTCGGTGTACTCCGAGCGCGCCGGCAACCCGGACCTGGAGCCGATCACCGCCGACGTGTGGAACGCCGGCCTGGTGTGGGCGCCGATGCCGACCCTGTCGATCTCCGCCGACTACTACAACTGGAAGATCGAGAACGAAGTCGACACGGCCAGCACCGACCAGCTGCTGCTGGCCGAGTACTACTGCCGCAACAGCCTGCCCAACGCCGCCTCGGCCAGCTGCCAGAACGTGGCCGACTGGGTCGTGCGCGACGCCGCCGGCAACCTGAGCAGCCTGTACACGCCGAAGATGAACGTCGCGCGCCAGAACCTGCAGGCCGTGACCGTTGGCTTCAAGTACCTGCAGGACATCGGCCGCTTCGGCGCGCTGCAGTTCTCGGGCAACTACACCAACATGCTCAAGCGTGAAGTGCAGTCCGAGCCGGGTGAAGATTTCCAGGATCTGCTGGGCAATCCGATCGCGATGTGGAACTACGACAACTACGCCAAGGTGCGCAGCGATGCCGCCGTGGCCTGGTCGATCGGCAAGTTCACCACCACCGCCTACGCCAACTATGTCGGCAAGACGCCGAACTACCTGGCCGGTCTGAACGGTTACGACTACACCCACCCCGCGTCGGGCAAGTCGGCAGGCAAGTGGGGCTCGTACACCACCTACAACCTGAGTGTGAACTACCGCGCGCAGGACGATCTGACCCTGTCGGTGATGGTCAACAACGTGTTCAACAAGATGCCGGAAGGCCAGGTGTACAGCTACCCGGGTACCTCCGGCACGCCGTACAACAACGCCTTCTACAGCATCTACGGCCGCGCCGTGTACGCGCAGATGAAGTACGACTTCGGCAAGTAATCGCCGCGTCAACCCCGCTTCAGGGCCCCGCTTCGGCGGGGCTTTTTTTTGCGGTGTGAAACTCGATCTGACGATCAATCTCAATTGTTAATACTGCGTGTAAATTCACTTGCCACTCATGATGGTGCAGATCGCATTTTTTATGGATTGCGCAACCACTTGTTTTTACCAGCTTTTTTACCTGCCTCGTACATTCACGCGCGCCGATTAATTGACAACCCTGCGGCATCCACGTTAAGCCTGCGTTACTTTCCCTGACAGCCGTCCGTACAACCGAGTGTCATCCCCACGGAAGGGAAAGCTTCGACTTCACCACAACACGGGTATCCACATGTCCTGCCAAGGTTTGAAGATTTCGCGTCACCCGCTCACCGCCGCCGTTCTCTCCGGCCTGCTGTTTGTCAGCGCCAGCGCCCTCGCGCAGGACAACGAGCCTGCGACCAACCTGGATCGCGTCACCGTCACCGGTTCGCTCATTCCGCAGACCCAGATCGAAACGCACACCCCGGTGCTGACCGTCACCGCCGAAGACATCCAGACCCGTGGCTTCACCAGCGTGGCCGAAGTGCTGCAGCAGTCCTCGCTGACCACCGGCGGCCTGCAGGGCGGGCAGACCGCCGCCTCGTTCACCCAGGGCGCCGAGGCGTCGGGCATGTTCGGCCTGGATCCGGGCTACACCAAGTACCTGATCAACGGCCGCCCGATGCTGCAGTATCCGGCGCTGTACAACGGCAGCGACGCCTTCAACAACCTCAGCGGCATCCCGATCGACATCGTCGAGCGCATTGAAATCCTGCCGGGCGGCCAGTCCTCGCTGTACGGTTCGGACGCGATCGCCGGCGTGGTCAACATCATCCTCAAGGAGCGCATGGACGGCGGCGTGCTCAACGTCCGTGGCGGCGCCTACTCCGAGGGCGGCGGCAGCAACTTCCGCTTCAGCGCGGCCAAGGGCTTCAACAGCGCCGATGACCGCTTCAACGCACTGGTCAACGTGCAGTACGAAAAGAGCAGCCCGATCTGGGGCTACCAGCGCGATCTGACCCGCACCAACAATGCACACGGTTACAGCCCGCAGGTGCCGTCCAATGACTTCCTGGTGTACCTGCCTGCCGACCGCAACCGGTTCGTGATGATGGACCCGACCCGCTGCGCGAGCGTTGCCGGGCAGTTCGGCGGCACCACCGTACTGGGCACCCGTGCCTCCGGCGAGTCCTGCGGCTCGGCCTATGGCGCCGGCTACCGCACGCTGAAGAACGACAAGGAAAGCAGCCAGTTCTACAGCTCGATGACGTTCGATGTGAACGACAACTTCGAGCTGTTCGCCGATGCGCTGTACAGCCTGGAAGAGGTCAAGTACACCGCCGGTTCGGGCTACACCTTCTGGGGCAGCGACCTGAGCTTCGGTGCCTTCTACGACCAGGGCACCGATCAGTACATGAACCTGCAGCGCGCGTTCGCGCCGGAGGACATCGGGCCCAACGGTTACAAGGACATCCTCAACACCGACCGCAACAAGGCCTACCAGTTCACGTTGGGCGGCCGCGGCACGTTCGGCAACTGGGACTACAGCGCCAGCTTCAGCCGTGGCGAGTACAAGCTGACCGAACGTGGCTTCGTGCGCTGGGCCGATGCGATCGACAGCTACTTCGAGGACCGCGTGCTGGGCCCGGTGCTGGGCACCACCGATGACGGCTACAACATCTACAACCCGAACTGGACCGCGTTCTACTCCACGCTGCCGGCCGGCGACTTCCAGAGCTTCACCGGCTTTACCACCAGTGAAAGCCGCACCTGGCAGAACCTGGGGCGCTTCCAGATCACCAACGGTTCGCTGTTCACCCTGCCCGGCGGCGATGCCGGTTTCGCCGTGGTGGCCGAAGCGGGCAGCGAAGGCTGGGACTACACCCCCGACGCGCGCCTGATGGATGGCACGGTGTGGGGCACCACCTCGGTGGCCGGTGCCGGCCATCGCAGCAACTACGCGCTGACCACCGAACTGCGTCTGCCGCTGCTGGAATCGCTGACCGTGACCGGCTCGGGGCGCTATGACGCGTTCAAGATCGCCGACAACACCGTCGACAAGGCCACTTACAGCATCGGCGTGGAGTACCGCCCGATCGAGAGCCTGCTGTTCCGCGGCAAGTACGGCACCGCCTTCCGCGCGCCGACCCTGCCCGATGCCTTCCAGGGTGAGAGCGGCTTCTACGCCAACGGTGCGGTGGACTACTACCGCTGCGGCCAGCTCGGCTATGACCCGGCCGATACCGTCGGCTGCCCCTACGCGCAGGAATCGGTGTTCGGCACCCAGGCCGGCAATCCTGACCTGGAACCGATCACCGCCGATGTCTGGAACGCAGGCATCGTATGGGCGCCGATGAGCAACCTGTCGCTGTCGGTGGACTACTACAACTGGAAGATCGAGAACGAGGTGGACAACCTCAGCTCGGACCAGCTGCTGCGCGCGGAGTATTACTGCCGCAACAACCTGGACAACGCCACGTCGGCCACCTGCGACAACGTCGCCGACTGGATCACCCGCGATGCGGCGGGCAACCTGGAGCAGATCTTCACCCCGAAGCTCAACGTGGCCCGCCAGAACCTGCAGGCGGTCACCGCCAGCTTCAAGTATGTGCAGGACATCGGCCGCTTCGGCTCCCTCCAGTTCACCAGCAACTACACCAATATCCTGAAGCGTGAACTGCAGCCGCAGCCGGGCGACAACTACCTGGACCTGCTGCGTGACCCCTACGCGATGTGGTACTACGACGCGTACGCCAAGGTGCGCACCGACGGCTCGGTCGGCTGGGCCAAGGACAAGTGGACGACCACGATGTACTTCAACTACATCGGCAAGACGGCCAACTACATGTCCTACCTGGGCGAGAGCTTCGACTACGTCCATTCGTCCGGCTACAAGGCCGGCAAGTGGGGCTCCTACACCACCTACAACCTGAGCGTGAACTACCGGGCACTGGACAACCTGACCCTGTCGGTGATGGTCAACAACGTCTTCAACAAGATGCCCGACGGCCAGGCCCACAGCTACGCGGGCAACATCGCTTCGCCGTACAACACCTACATGTACAACCCGTATGGCCGGGCCATCTACGTGCAGGCCAAGTATGACTTCGGCGTGAGCAGCAACTGACCCGGACCCGACCGGCCACGCTGCCGTGTCGCTCCAGGCCCCCGTCTTCGGACGGGGGCCTTTTTTTGTGTCGGACTGTGTCGGCGAACCGCCCGATTGCGCAAAACGACACGAAGTCACCTATTCATAGTTCACTCATAAAGACAGGATGAGCAAACTGTAATGACAACCAAGCGATTGTATTTATTGCACTTTTCTTAAAACGAGGGGCTTGATTCGTTCATTCGCGTGATGGTCATGTACATTTCTTGTTAATTGCATGTTAGGTTCGAATGACGCTAGGACGGCGACTGAACCTACACAAAACGGCCACCACGGAATGAGGCCGTCTCACTTCACCAGGGGATTCATAGATGACCAACCACAGCATCCGGCACATCCGCCACCCGCTGACCAGCGCCCTGCTGGCCGGCCTGGCAGTCGCCGCCGGTTCGGCACCCGCGTTCGCGCAGGAAGCCGGCACCAACCCGATCGACCTCGACAAAGTGACCGTAACCGGCTCGCGCATCGCGCGTACCGGCTTTGTGACCCCGTCGCCGGTGACGGCGATCACCGCTGAGGAAATCCGCAGCACGGGCGCGCTGAACATCGGCGACCTGATGAACAAGATGCCGCAGTTGACCCCGAGCTACTCGCTGGGCAACTCGACGCGCTTCATCGGTACCGCTGGTCTGGGCCTGATGGATCTGCGCGGCATGGGTCCGTCGCGTACCCTGGTGCTGGTCAATGGTCGTCGCCACGTGGGCGCCAGCCCGGGCTCGACCTCGGTCGACGTCAACACGATCCCGGTGGAATGGATCGAGCGCGTTGAAGTGATCACCGGCGGCGCCTCGGCCGTGTACGGTGCCGACGCCGTGGCCGGCGTGGTCAACTTCATCATGAAGAAGAGCTTCGAAGGCTTCGAGCTGCGTGCCCAGGCGGGCCAGGCAGACGAAGGCAGCTTCGACCGTTCGTTCGTCAGCTTCTCCGGCGGCAGCGACTTCGCCGACGGCCGCGGCAGCGCCGCCATCGCGCTGGAATACAGCAAGCAGGGCCGCTTCGGCCGTGGCGACCGTGAAATCGGCCGTCGCTACCAGGTCTCGGTGCCGAACCCGAACTACGACCGCACCAAGCCGCCGAGCGAAAGCAATCCGCAGACCATCCTGGCCAGCCCGGGTGGCAACCACTCCATCTCGTACGGCGGTACGATGGATCTGGGGCCGATGACGATCTCGCGTACCGGCACCCGCACCACGGCGTTCAGCCCGTCCAACCGTTACCTGTTCAACGATGACGGCACCTTCCGCAAGAACCGCTACGACGGCACCATCGTCAGCGCCACCAGCTGCGTGGACTGCGACTTCGCCGACCTGAACGCCGTTGCCGACCTGCAGCCGTCGTTCGACCGCGTCAGCTTCAACACCGTGCTCAACTTCGAACTGAACGACAACCACCGTCTGTTCTTCGAAGGCAAGTACACCAAGACCGAGTCGGAGTTCTACGGCCAGCCGGCGTTCGACAGCAGCCTGCGTCTGCGCCGCGACAACGCGTACATCTCCAACGATCTGCGCGCGCTGATGGATTCGCGCCGCGTGACCGTGACGAACGCCGATGGCAGCACCACCAATCGTGCGATCTCGACCGACAGCAACAACGCGGAAAGCAATCTGATCCTGGCCCGCTTCAACGTCGATGCCGGCCGTCGCGGCGAGCAGATCGAACGCCAGACCACCCGCGCCGTGCTGGGCCTGGAAGGCAACCTGGGCGAAGAGTGGACGTATGAAGCGTCGGCCAACTTCGGCCAGACCACCATCGACCGCATCAACCTGAACAACCGCATCAACGAGCGTTGGCACGCCGGTATGGATACCGCCCTGGATTCCAGCGGCCGTGTCGTCTGCCGTGCCTCGCTGGACCCGAACGCGATCAACCCGAACACCGGGCAGCGCTACAACCAGGCTCTGATCGCCGGCTGCGTGCCGTTCTCGGTCTTCGGCAACGGCGCCATTTCCAAGGAAGCGGCCGAGTGGTTCAACACCCGTTCGCTGAACCAGTCCAAGCTGAAGCAGCAGGTGTTCAGCGCCTCGGTCGCCAACAACTCGCTGTTCTCGCTGCCGGCCGGCGACGTCGGCTTCGCCGGCGGTGTCGAGTACCGCAAGGAACAGAGCCAGGAAAACACCGACGCCCTGTCGGCGCTGGGCCTGACCTTCCTCAACGCCATTCCGAGCCGCGGCGGTGAGTACGACGTCAAGGAAGTGTTCGCGGAAACCACCGTGCCGCTGCTGGCCGACCTGCCGCTGATCCGCCGACTGAACCTGGATCTGGCCGGCCGCTGGTCGGACTACAACTCCATCGGCGACACCAAGACCTGGAACGTCGGCCTGGATTGGGAAATCCTGAGCAGCCTGCGCGTGCGTGGTACCTACGCCAGCGCCGTGCGTGCCCCGAGCATCGGCGAGCTGTACAACCCGCAGTCGCAGAACTTCGCGACCATCGCCGACCCCTGCAGCACGCTCAGCACCAACAGCAACCGTCCGGCGACCGCCAAGGACCCGGCTCTGCGCGCTGCCAACTGCGCCGCGCTGGGCATCCCGGCCAACTGGGTTGACACCTACTCGGCCAACCGTCCGGGCGTCAGCGGCGGCAATCCGAACCTGAAGCCGGAAGAAGCCAAGACCCTGTCGTTCGGCTTCGTGTGGCAGCCGGAGTTCCTGGAAGGCTTCGGCATGTCGATGGACTACTGGCGCGTGACCCTGACCGACGCGATCGGTTCGGTCTCCGCCCAGACCCTGGCCACCCGCTGCGTGGATTCGCCCGGAGGCGTGCAGAACAACCCGTTCTGCGATTCCATCAAGCGCGCCCCGGTGGGCGGCTACACCTCGCCGACCGGCACCGCGTTCCCGGAATACAGCATCTACAACTGGGTCGCGATCTCGGAAAACCTGGCCAAGTCGCGTCGCGTCGGCGTCGACCTGGAAATGGACTACCGCTTCAACCTGCTGGGTGGCTTCACCACCATGCGCCTGGTCGGCACCCGTCTGATCCAGTCGCGTGAGTGGGCCTTCCAGTCGTTCCCGGACGAGTTCACCGAATACGTCACGTACTACACCGATCCGCGCTGGCGCGGTCAGTTCACCACCACGTACAAGCGTGGTGACTGGCGCGCTTCGTGGGACATGACCTACGTCGACGGGAACCTGCGCGTCACCCCGGACAGCTACAACTCCAACCCGGGTTCGCAGAGCCCGATCCGCAACCCGTCGTACCTGTACCACAACATGCAGGTCGGCTATAAGTTCCCGAACTCGGGCATCGACGTCTACGTGGGCGTGGACAACGTGTTCGACAAGGATCCGCCGGTGAACTACTTCGGTGCCGACGCCGGTGCCGCCCTGTACGACAGCATCGGTCGTTACATGTACATGGGCATCACCTACAAGTTCTGATCCATCCAGAACCGCACCACGAAAAAGCCCGGCATCCGCCGGGCTTTTTCTTTGGCTGCGCCGCTAGTCGGCGAGGATGGCGCGGGCGGCGTTGTGGCCCGGCGCACCGGTGACGCCGCCTCCGGGATGGGTGCCCGCACCGCACAGATACAACCCCAGCAACGCCCCCCGGTAGTCGGCCTGACCCAGCATGGGTCGCGCACTGAACAGCTGGTTGAGGCTGAGCGCGCCGTGGAAAATGTCGCCACCGATCAACCCGAAGGTGCGCTCCAGATCCAGGGGACTGAGGCTCTGCCGTCCCAGCACCGATGCGGCGAATCCCGGCGCGTGGCGCTCGACCGTGGCGATCATCAGGTCGGCGACTTCTTCACGATGGTCGTCCCAGTGCCGGCCGTCCGGAAGCTGGGGCGCGACGTGCTGGCAGAACAGGCTGGCCACGTGTTGCCCCGGCGGCGCCAGCGACGGGTCCAGCGTGCTGGGAATCAGCAGCTCGACGACCGGTTCGCGCGACCACCCGTGCGCCCGCGCGTCCTGCCAGGCGCGGTCCATGTAATCCAGACTGGGGGCGATGATGATGCCGGCAGTGAGGTGATCGCCCGGGCCGGGCAGGCAGGTGAAGGACGGCAGGTGCGACAGCGCCACGTTCATGCGGAAGGTACCGGACCCACAGCGCCAGTGGGCCATGCGCTCGCGGGTGGCCTCGGGCACCTCGGCCGGCGCCAGCAGGCGTTCGTACAGCAGTTTCGGATTGACGTTGGCGACCACGCTGCGCGCGCCGATGCGCTCGCCGGCCAGCGTTTCCACGCCGACCGCACGACCGTGTTCAACCAGGACGCGGCGCACGCCCGCGCCAGTGCGCACGGTGGCGCCGGCCGCGGTCGCCGCCGCCGCCATCGCCTGGGTGATCGCGCCCATCCCGCCGAGCGCGTGGCCCCAGGCGCCCTTGACGCCGTTGCTCTGCCCGAAGGCGTGATGCAGCAGGACGTAAGCGGTGCCTGGCGCATGGGGACTGGCATAGTTGCCGACGATGCCGTCGAAACCGAACAGCGCCTTGATCGGTTCGCTTTCAAACCAGCGGTCCAGGTATTCGGCGGCGGAAATGGTGAACAGGTCCAGCAGCTCCTGGCGCAGGGCCGGCGACAACGCGTACAGCTGCCTGCCCAGCTTGCCTGCCTGCCACAACGCCGGCAGCGCATGCAGCCAGCCGCCCTCGCCCACGTTCGGCGGCGGTTGCAGCGCGAGCGCGCGCAGCACGTCGGCAAACACCTCCAGGCGCTGCTCATACAGTGGCAGGCGTTCGGCATCGCGGGCGGAAAAGCGCGCCACTTCGGCCGCGGTCCTGCCCTGCCCGGCGAGCAGATAGCGGTTATCCGGCAGCGGCAGGAAATTGTTGATGCGGCGCGGTACCACCTGCAGTCCGTGGCCGGCCAGGTCCAGGTCCGCGATCACCTGCGGCTGCAGCAGCGACACCGTGTACGACGCCACCGAATTGCGGAAGCCGGGATGGAAGGTCTCGGTCACCGCAGCGCCGCCGACCGTGGCCCGGCGCTCCAGGATCAGCACGCGTTTGCCGGCGCGGGCCAGATAGGCGCCGCACACCAGGCCGTTGTGACCGGCGCCGATGATGATCGCGTCCCACGTCCGGGCCGATGCGTGTGCCATAGGCACTATATACACCGCCGGATGGGCCGCTGCCCGGCCGTCGGGGACGTGCCGATCCCGGCCGGTCGCTGTACCCGGCCCGGGCATTGGCCGCCTGCCGGTCCCCCTTGACCACCGGCCATGACCTTCGACACCCTTGCAGGCTGGGCCACCGGCGTATCGTCTGGCCCACGGCCCTCCCGGGGGCACTCCGCATGACTCATCGGCCTGGAGGCCATTCAAGTGATCGCTCGCACACCCAAGATTGTTCTGCTGACCCTGGCGGTCTCGGCCGCGCTGGTCGGCTGCGGCAAGACCGAAACGCCCGCTGCGGACAGCGCCGCCTCCACCGCCACGCCGGCGCCCGCCGCTGCGCCCGCACTGACGCTGGACGAGGCCAAGCTGCCGGCGTACAACGCCTTCCACCCGTCCGACCTGGATACCAGCCTGGATGCGTGCACCGCGTTCGGCGACTACGTCAACAGCAAGTGGCTGGCCGCCAACGAGATCCCGGCCGACCGCACCAGCTGGGGCGCCTTCACCATCCTCGACGAGCGCTCGGTGACCGTCCAGCACCAGCTCGCCGAGCAGGTGGCCGCGATCAAGAACCCGACCGGCATCGAGAAGATCGTCGGCGACTTCTGGGCGTCCGGCATGGACGAGGCCAAGATCAACGCACAGGGCGTCGAGCCGCTGAAGGCCGACCTGACCGCGATCGACAGCCTGCAGAACAAGGACGCCATCGCCGACTACCTGCGCAGCAGCGCGGCCAAGGGCCAGAATGTGCTGTTCGCCTTCGGCCCGGAAGCGGACTTCAAGAACTCCAGCATGAACATGGCGTACGCCAGCCAGGGCGGCCTGGGCCTGCCTGACACCACTTACTACACCGACGCCAGGTACGCCGACAAGCTGAAGGCCTACCAGGCTCACGTGGCCAAGGTGCTGGAGCTGTCCGGCGTGGCTGCCGCCGACGCCGCCAAGCAGGCGGCCGACGTGGTCAAGTTCGAGACCCGCCTGGCCAAGGCCTCCAAGTCCAGCGTGGAGCTGTCGCGCAACGTCGAGCTGAACTACAACCCGGTCACGGTGGCCGACGCCGACAAGCTGACCCCGAACTTCAGCTGGAGCAAGTTCTTCGAGGCCCAGGGCGTTGCCACGCCGAAGACGTTCTCGCTGGCCATGCCGGCCTTCCACCAGGAAGTGAGCAAGGCGCTGGGCGATACCGACCCGTCGGTGTGGCGCGCCTACCTGCGTTTCCGCACCGTGGACACCGCCTCGCCGTACCTGGCCGATGCCTTCGTGCAGGAAAGCTACGACTTCTACGGCAAGATCCTCAACGGCCAGAAGGAAATGAAGCCGCGCTGGAAGCGCGTGCTCGGCACCATCGAGGATGATGCGGGCGAAGCCTTCGGCCAGCTGTACGTCAAGGTCGCCTTCTCCCCGGAAGCCAAGGCGAAGATGGAAGTGCTGGTCAAGAACCTGGCCGCCGCGCTCAAGGAACGCATCCAGGGCCTGACCTGGATGAGCGATGAGACCAAGGCCAAGGCCATCGCCAAGTGGGAGACCTTCACCCCGAAGATCGGTTATCCGGACAAGTGGCGTGACTGGAGCGGCCTGACCACCACCCGCGACAGCTACCTGGGCAACGTGCGCGCGGCGGACGAGTTCAACTACAGGTTCGCGCTGTCCAAGATCGGCCAGCCGGTCGACAAGACCGAGTGGGGCATGACCCCGCAGACGGTCAACGCGTACTACAACCCGCTGCAGAACGAGATCGTGTTCCCGGCCGCCATCCTGCAGCCGCCGTTCTTCGATCCCAAGGCCGACGACGCGCTGAACTACGGCGGCATCGGCGCGGTGATCGGCCATGAGATGACCCACGGCTACGACGACCAGGGCAGCCGCTTCGGGCCGACCGGCAACTTCGAGAACTGGTGGACTCCGGCCGACACCAAGAACTTCAGCGGCCTGACCGGCAAGCTGGTCAAGCAGTTTGACAGCTACAAGGTCGGCGACCAGCACGTCAACGGCAGCCTGACCCTGGGCGAGAACATCGCCGACCTGGGCGGCCTGGCCACTACCTACGACGCGCTGCAGAAGGCGTCGGCCGGCAAGGAAGATCCGAAGATCGACGGTTTCACCCGCGACCAGCGCTTCTTCTTCAACTGGGCCACCGTGTGGCGCACCAAGTACACCCCGGAAAACGCCAAGGTCCGCCTGGCCACCGATCCGCACGCCCCTTCGCAGTTCCGCGCGATGGGCGCGCCGTCGAACCTGCCGAGCTTTGCGGCCGCGTTCCAGTGCAAGGCCGGTTCGCCGATGGTCCGCACCGGCGACCAGCAGGTGGTGATCTGGTAAGCCCCGCCTGACCTGTTGAACCCGCAAAGGCCCGGATTTCCGGGCCTTTGCTTTTGGGCCCGACGAAGGGTGCGCCATGCATGCCGCCGTGCGGTGCGGCTTGGTACACTCGCGCGATCTTCAATCCTCGATGGATTTGCTTTACATGCCCAACTTCCGTCCGCTCGCCGTCGCGCTGGGCCTCAGCCTGGTCACCCTGGTCGCCGCCAACGACGCCCATGCCGCTCCCAAGAAGAAGGCCGCCCGCGCGCCGGCCGCCAGCGCGCAGTGCACCGATTTCTACGAGGCGACCAATGCCGCCTGGCTGAAGTCCAACCCGGTGCCGCAGGTGGGAGCCACCACGGCGTTGGGCCTGATGGCCGAGCGTACCCGCGTGCAGCAGCGCGAACTGCTGGATGCCGCGATGACGGCCCCGCAGGGCAACGTGCAGAAACTGCTGGGTGACTTCTGGGCCAGCGGCCTGGACGAGGCCGCGGTCGAGGCCGACGGCTCCAACCCGATCGCCCCGCTGCTGACCCGCATCAACGCGATCAAGAAGGCCAAGGACGTGCCGGCCTCGATCGCCGCGCTGCACCAGGTGGGCATCCCGGTGGCCTTCAACTTCGCACCGGACGTGGACCTCAAGGCGCTGGACCGCCACATCGGCTACTTCATGCAGGGCGGCATGGGCCTGCCCGACCCGGCGTTCTATACCCGCACCGATGCCGACACCGTGGCGTTGATGGGCCGCTACCGCACCTACGTCAAGCAGATCCTGGCGCTGACCGGCACGCCGGCGGCCAAGCTGGATGCCGAGTCGCAGGCGGTGATCGCGCTGGAGACCGAGCTGGCGCGCAACGCGCAGTCGCTGGCCGGCATCAACAACCCGTTCAACAACTATGCGCCGATCTCCACCAAGGAACTCACCGGCCGGTACCGCAACCTGCAGCTGGATGCGTTCCTCAAGGTGCAGGGTGTCAATGACGACCTGGTTTCGCTGTCCGATCCGGCGCTGTTCAAGCAGCTCGACGGCATGGTCACCCGGATCAAACCGGACCAGTGGAAGGCCTACCTGCGCTGGCGCGTGGGCGATGCGATGGCACCGTACCTGTCCAAGGCCTACCGCGACGCCGAATTCGAGTTCCGCGGCCGGGTGATCCGCGGCGAGACCATCGCCCCGGCGCGCTGGGAGCAGACCCTGGATGCCATCAACGTGGCCGCCGGCCCGATGCTTGGCCGCGAGTACGCCAGCAAGTACCTGTCGGCCGATGACCGCCGCCAGGCCGCGCTGATCGTGGACAAGCTGCGCGAAGTGCAGATCGAAGCGGTCAAGCGCAGCACCTGGATGAGCGCGGACGCCAAGACCGAGGCACAGGCCAAGCTGGCCGCGATGAAGATCGAAATCGGCACCCCGCTGCGCGACCTGGATTACACCGTGCAGCCGATGGGCCGTGGCAGCTTCGGCGGCAACATGCTGATCGCCTCGACCTGGCGCCACCGTGAGGAAATGAAGCGCATCGGCAAGGGCAACGCGGACCGCCGCTGGGACGTGCTGCCGCAGCAGCCGGCACTGGCGTATGACATCGCGCAGAACCGCCTGATCGTCACCGCCGCCGTGCTGCAGGGCCCGGTATTCAACGCCAAGGCCGACACCGCCGACAAGTTCGGCAGCTTCGGTGCGCTGGTCGCGCACGAGCTGACCCGCGCCATCGACGCCAAGGGCGCACTGGTGGATGCCAAGGGCGAACTGCGCAGCTGGTGGACCCCGGCCGACAAGACCGCCTGGACCCTGTTCGGCAACCGCGTGGCCGCCCAGTACAGCGGCTACGAGTTCCCCGGCGTCAAGGGCGCCAAGGTCAACGGCGAGCTGACCCGCGAAGAGAACCTGGCCGATCTGGCCGGCCTGGAACTGGCGTGGGAGGCTTACAACGCGGTCGAACCGAACGCCAAGCCGGCCGCCCGCCAGGGTTTCTTCCGTGCCTGGGCCACCCTGTGGCCGCAGCAGCTGTCGCCGAACGAAGCGGCGCAGCGCGTGACCTCGGACATCCTGGCGCCGGGCCGCTGGCGCACCAATGGCCCGCTGTCCAACCTGCCGGCATTCGGTGCGACCTTCAGCTGCAAGCCGGGCCAGCCGATGCAGCGCGTGGATGGCGACCAGATCAAGGTCTGGCGCTGAGCCTGTCGCGGTGAGGTAACGAAGAAGGCGCCCACCGGGCGCCTTTTTCGTTGCGGCCTGCCCGCGCCGCACGGGACTACCGCTCTGGCTGCAGGGGGCCGCTGTATGCGGCGATCAGGCCGGTGACCGGCACGGCGATCTCGACGACGAACACGAAGCGCGTCGCAGGTCTGTACCAGCACGTGCCGGTACAGACCTGCGACCGTCATCTGACGGCCCTGCCCCGTCCTACTTGACCCGACGCAGATGGTTGGGCCGCGGGCCGCCCGGCGGGCGACGGTTGAACGGCGGCTGGCCGCGCCAGTAGCGGATCAGCAGCCAGCCGAACAGCATGCCGCCGAGGTGGGCGAAGTGGGCCACGCCGGGCTGCCAGCCGGTGGCGCCCAGCATCAGCTCGATCGCACCGAACACGATCACGAAGGTGCGTGCCTTCATCGGAATCGGCGGGAACAGCAGCATCACCCGCTGGTTCGGGAACAGCATGCCGTAGGCCAGCAGCAGGCCGAACACGCCACCGGACGCGCCCAGCACCGTGGCCGGGTTTTCCATCATCATGCCAACCACCAGTTGGCACAGCCCGGCGCCGACCACGCAGACCAGGTAATAGGTGAGGAACCGCTTTTCACCCCAGGTCTGTTCCAGCGGCGCGCCGAACATGAACAGTGCGAGCATGTTGAAGAACAGGTGGCCCACGCTGCCATGCAGGAAGCCGTAAGTCAGCAGCTGCCAGGGCTGGAAATTGCCGCCCGGCGAGAACGGATCGAATCCGCTGCGCAGCGGCTGCAGCATGAACGGCTCGAACGTGCCGTTGCCGAGCAGGAACGGCTGCTGCAGCAGAAACAGCAGAATGTTGGCGATCAACAGCGCCTTGGTGACGGTGGGCAGTCGCGGGAACATGGGGGCATCCTTTGGAACCGTGTGCATCATAGCGCGGCCCGTTCACCCCCGACCCGGCCCGGGCGAACGCTCAGCCCGGACCCCACAGCGCCGCGTCCAGATCATCGGCGCTGCGCGGCATGTGCTTGACCCTGCCGCGTTCGACCGCCACGCCTTCGGCGCGCAGCCGCTGGGTCTGTTCACGCCAGCCACGCGATCCCTCCGGCATCGCGATGCGCCCGTCAGAGTGCAGCACCCGATGCCACGGCAGGTCGGGGTCCTCGTTCTGCCCGAGCACGCGCGCGGTCAATCGCGCCCGGCCCGGCAATCCGGCCCTGGCCGCCACCTGGCCATAGCCCATCACCTGCCCTCGCGGAATCGCCCGGATCACCGCCAGGATGCGTTCACGGGCCTGGGCCGCCGGATCATCGCCTGCCGGCGGGGGCGCGCCCGTCACGCGCGCACGCGGCTGACCAGCAGCACGCCGACCAGTACCAGCGCGGTCCCCAGGATCTGCCAGGGACCCATCGGTTCGTCGAGCAGCCATAGACTCATCACGATGGTGGATACCGGCCCGAGCATACCGACCTGCGCAGCCAGCGACGAGCCGATCCGCTTGACCGCCAGCATGATCGCCAGCACCGGCAGGACGGTGCACACCGTCGCATTGAGCAGCGACAGCCCATACACCGGCGCCGGCGCCTGGCCGAGCGCGGCCAGCGGGTGCAGCAGCGCGAAGTGCAGTACGCACAGCACGCATGCGACGCAGCTGGCATAGGCGGTCAGGCGGATCGCACCGATCCGCGCCACCACTTGGCCGCTGCCGAACAGGTACAACGCATAGCTGAGTGCACTGGCCAATACCAGCGCACTGCCCAGCACGATGCGTCCGCCCTCCAGCTGCAGGTCGTGGCCAAACGCCAGCAGCACGCCGAGATAGCTCAGCACGAGCGCGGCGAGCTGCCAGCGGCCGGGGCGCTTTTTCAGCAGCACCAGGCTGATCAGCAGCACCAGGGTCGGATTGAGATAGAGGATCAGCCGTTCCAGGGTCACGCTGATGTACTGCAACCCCTGGAAGTCGAGCAGGCTGGACAGGTAGTAGCCGGTGAAACCCAGCCACACCACCCTGCCCCGATCCGCCCATGACAGCGCCGTGGCGCGCCGCGCCGACCATACCGCAAGCGCGGCGAACAGCGGAAAGGCCATCAGCATGCGCAGCGCCAGCAGCGTGGTCGCATCCACGCCATGCCGATAGGCCAGCTTGATGATCACCGCCTTGCCGGACGCCGCGATCGCACCGACCGCGGCCAGCGCGATGCCACCGGCGGCGATGCGGCTGGACGAGGTGGGAAGCGACGACACGGTGGGCGGCATCAGGACGGCGGGCAGCCGCGCGCGCGGCTGCAACAGAGGAATCGGGACGGGATTGTCGCACGCGTCCGACGCGACGGCCTTGCTGGAATGGCCGTGTTATCGCATCAGCACGACTTCCTCGGCCGAGGTCGGATGGATCGCCACGGTGGCATCGAACTGTGCCTTGGTCGCCCCCATCTTCACCGCCAGCGCGAAGCCCTGCAGGATTTCATCGGCCGCCTCGCCAAGCAGGTGCACGCCCACCACACGCTCCTCCTCGCCCACGCAGACCAGCTTGAACAGGCTGCGCTGGGTACCGTCGGCCAGTGCCTGCAGCATCGGGCGGAAGTTGCTGCGATACACGCGTACATCGCCGTACCTCGCGCAGGCCTCTTCCTCACTCAGCCCCACCGCGCCGAGCGCGGGGTGCGAGAACACCACGCTGGCGACGTTCTCATAGTCCATCTTCGCCTGCGGCTGGCCGCCGAACAGGCGATCCATCAGCGTGCGCGCCGCGGCGATGGCCACCGGGGTCAGACCGACCTTGCCGGCAATGTCGCCCACCGCGTGCACGCTCGGCACGGCCGTGGTCTGCCATGCGTCGACCTCCACCTCGCCCTTGTCGCCCACCACCACGCCCAGCGCTTCCAACCCGAGGTCGGCACTGTTGCCGCGGCGACCGGTGGCGAAGAACAGCGCGTCGAACTGCCCGTCGGCAGGCCCGTCATGGCCCAACGCCACCACTGCATCGCCGTCGCGCTGCAACTCGCGCAGGCGATAGCCGAAATGCAGCTGCACGCCCTGGTGGCGCAGGTTGTCGGCGAGCTGCGCGGTCAGCTCCGCGTCGAACCGTTCCAGCAGGCGGTCGCCACGCACCAGCAGTGTCACCCGGCTGCCCAGCGCCTGCAGCAGGCCGGCCAGCTCCACGGCGATGTAGCCACCGCCGACAATGGCCACGCGCGCCGGGGCACTGCACAGGTTGAAGAAATCATCGGAGACCAGCCCAAGCGCCGCCCCCGGAATATCCGGGCGCTGCGGATGCGCGCCGGTGGCGATCAGGATGTGCTCGGCACTGATGCGCACGCCGTCGCTGCATTCCACGGTATGCGCATCGACCAGACGGCCGCGGCGCGGCACGCGGACCACCTTGTTCTCGTCCAGGCGCTTGAGATAACTGGCATGGATGTTGGCGATGTACGCCTGGCGGTGCACCACCAGTTCCTTCCAGTCCAGCGCCGGACGCAGCGGAACATCAAAGCCCATTGCCGCAGCCAGGCCGATGCGCCCGGCCAGATCGGCCGCCAGCCACATGGCCTTCTTCGGTACGCAGCCGACGTTGACGCAGGTGCCGCCGAGTTCACCGGGCTCCAGCATGGCCACCCGGCGACCGTGCTGCGCGGCGCGGAAGGCCGCCGCCAGGCCACCGGAGCCGCCCCCCAGCACGATCAAGTCATAGTCGTAGTGCGTCGTCATTGGCAGTACTCGAACAGATGGCAGGTGGACGGTCGCCCACCTTCAGACAGGACCCCGAGCATGCCACGCCCGGCCGCGAGCCATGCGTGACGATACCGGGCTCACGCGCGCGCGTCGCCTCGGCGCAGGGGCGGCCACTGCAGGTAGGTCATGGCGCGCCACACCCATTCCAGCGGACCGAAACGGAAGTGCCGCAGCCACCAATGGCTGACGAGTACCTGCACGCCGAACAACGCCAGCGCGAACGGCACCTGCCACAGCCGCGGCACCTGCTCGAACAGGCCCAGGCCGTATCCGTAGAAGATCCACGTGCAGACCAGCGACTGGCCGATGTAGTGGGTGAGCGCCATCCGCCCCACCGGCGCCAGCCAGTGCAGCCGATCGCGCACGCGCACGACCCAGGCCAGGTAGCCCAGGCACATCAGCAGGCTGGCCACCGACGACAGCGCGTAGGCCGCCCCACTGGCCGGCGTGAATGTGCCCGGCGCCAGATACGGCACCCAGTACGCACTCACCAGCATCAGCGCCAGCCCCACCGGCAGCGCGACCCAGCGCAGCGCCGCGTACAGGCCGGCGAAACGTGCCGGCTCGGCCAGTGCGCCGCTGCGCGCGAACCAGCTGCCGATCAGGAACATGCCCAGCACTTCCGGCCCGACGATCATGATGCCCGACAGCATCGCGCCAAGGTCGCTGAAACGCTGCGCGACGGCCTGGCTCCAACTGCCGTAGCCATACGCCTGCCGCTGCAGTTCGATGGTCTGCTGGGCCTGCAGCATCGCTTCGCGCGTCTGCCCGCCCGGATCGCCACTGGCAACCAATGCGCCCATCAGCGCGCCCATCAGCAGCAAGAGCACGGCCGCAAGCAGGTAGCTGCCCACACCCATCACCGGCAGCCAGCTGCGCGGCGCCTCGCGGCAGGCCAGCAGCGGCAGCGAGATCAACGCGTACATCACCAGGATGTCGCCGGACCACACCAGCAGTGCATGGCACAGGCCGATCAGCAGCAGCGCGGCGCTGCGACGCAGGTAGAAGGGGGTGAATTCGCGGCCGGCGGCCGCCGCACGCTGCGCCATCACCGAGAAGCCGGCGCCGAACAGCAGCGAGAACAGGGTGAAGAATTTGCCCTGGACGAGCACGTAAATGGCCGCGTCGGTCCAGTAGTCGGCACCCTGCCAGTGCGGATCGATGCTGGTGAAGGACAGATCCAGCGGACCGCTGAGCGCTTCGATGTTCATCAGCAGAATGCCCAGCAGGGCGAAACCGCGCAGGATGTCGATCACCGCGATGCGCTCGCCGGCACCGATCGGCTGCAAGGAAGGAGCGGCTGCGTTCACGGGCGTTCCGGGGGCAAGGGCGGACAGTATGGCGCCGCAGACGCGGCATGGCGGCGCCGCAGACGCAGACGGCCCGCCGAAGCGGGCCGTTGCGGTACAGCGCGTTGGCGGAAAATCAGTGCTGGTGGCCGCCGTCGCCGTGCACGTGGCCGTGCTCGATTTCTTCCTTGCTGGCTTCGCGCACTTCAACGATCTCCACATCGAAGTGCAGATCCTTGCCGGCCATCGGGTGGTTCAGGTCGACGTCGACCACGCTCATGCCGACCTTCTGCACGGTGACCGCGCGCGGGCCGAAGTTGGTCTGCAGCACGACCTGCTGGCCCGGCACCAGACGGGTGGTACCGAAGTGCTTCTTGGGCACGCGCTGGCTCAGGCCGTCACGGCGCTCGCCGTAGGCATCGGCCGCCTTCACGTCGACGGCGAAGGTCGCGCCGGCTTCCTTGTCCATCATGGCGTTTTCCAGGCCCGGGATGATGTTGCCGTGGCCGATCAGGATCGCCAGCGGATCACGATCCCTGGAGCTCTCGATCGGCTCCTGGCCGAGTTCCGAGACGGTGTAATGGAAACGGACGACGCGGTCTTTTTCGATCTTCATGCGCAACTCTGTCTGGGACTGCCATCGGGCAGACGGGTGAGGCGGGTTGTCGCCCGCCGGATACGCCGCCATGATGACGGCCATCTAAGGTGGCGCATTATCCGGACAACATGCAGCTGACGCCAGTTTCGCCCGCAACCCGCCTGCCCGTCCGCCGGGCGCTGGCCCTGCTCGCGGTCGCCCTGCTCGCCGGTTGCGGTGGCGGCAAGGCGGTCCGTCCCTCGTCCCCGCCCGCCGCCAGCCAGGTCTGGCCCACAGTGGCACCGAGCGACCCGGCGGCGGCCAACGCCGTGCTGATGCGCGCCATCGGTCTGGTCGGCACCCCGTATCGCTACGGCGGCAACACGCCCGAGTCCGGCTTCGACTGCAGCGGCCTGGTCGCCTACGTGTACAGGGAAATGCTGGACCTGCGCCTGCCGCGCACCTCGCGCGACCTGGCTGCGGTCCAAGGGCCGAAGATCGACCCGCAGCGGCTGGCGCCGGGCGATCTGGTCTTCTTCGGAAGCCGCGGCAGCGTCTCGCACGTCGGCATCTATGTGGGTGAAGGGCGGTTTGTCCACGCCCCCAGCACCGGTGGAACGGTGCGGCTGGATTCGCTCGGTGGCGCGTACTGGAAGGACCATTACACAGGGGCGAAACGTGTCCTGCACTAAGCTGAACAGGGGCAAGGTCCAAATTTGTGACGAATATCACGCCAAGTAAAACGAAAATTTAACGGAATTTGTACCAAATCACAGGTCTTACACGGCATGATCACCCATCGTTTTTATTCAGTGACCGCCGCGTGACGACAGACGACCTGACTTGCAAAGGCCAGACCGCCGCTTCCCGGCGAAGCGCCCGACCCGCCCTCCTCGCTTTCGCGCTCTGCCTGGCCAGCCTTCCGGCCTGGGCCCAGACCGCTCCGACGACCGGCTCCGAGGCTGCTGCACCCGCCGTCACCGCTACCCCCGATTCCACCGCGCCGGCCCGTCCCAAGGCTGAAGCGCCGGCCCGCAGCAAGGCCGATGCCGCTGCCAGCGCCACCCTCGCCGCCCTGCTTCCGCACCTGGCGGCCAACGACACCATTCCCCTGATGGACCGCTCGGCGATGGTCGCCGGCGATCTGAGCCGCCTGCTCGCCAACTACGACGCCAGCACCGGCGCCGTGGTCGGCAGCGCCGCCGACAACGGCAAGGTGCAGTCCCTGCTGCGCCGCGCGATGACCCTGCTGGGCACCCCGTACCGTTGGGGCGGCACCTCGCCGGACAGCGGCTTCGACTGCAGCGGCCTGGTCGGTTACGTGTTCCGTACCGCCCTGGGCATCGAACTGCCGCGCGTCTCGCGCGAGATGGCCCATGACGGCGAGGCCGAACTGATCAACGACCGCAACGCCTTGGCAGCCGGCGACCTGGTGTTCTTCGGCCGCAAGGGCCGGGTCGACCACGTCGGCATCTATGTCGGTGAAGGCCGCTTCCTGCACGCCCCCAGCACCGGCAAGGACGTCCGTGTGGACAGCCTGGTCACCGGTTACTGGAGCGCCAAGTTCATGCAGGCCCGTCGCGTCGAGCTCTGAGCCTGCCGCCACCGCCCGCCGGGAAAGCCGCTGCCTTGCAGCGGCTTTTTTTTGGTTTCCGAACCGGCCCTTGCCGCTGGCCGGTACCGCCGCCAACCGGCGTTGTTCCTTCTGTCGTGCAGGCATTCTTCGCTGGCGATCTCCCCGTGCCAAACGCCGGGGAGTAGCGGACCGGGCGTGGGGCGGCACGTTCGGAGCACCCGTCCAGGACCTGATGCCGCCCCTGTTCTTCTCGACAAGGTGACGCATGGCGGCAGTCCCTGAATTCCCGGCCCGGTGTGTGATCTGGTTTGGGCGCCCCCTGGCCAACGAACGTGCCGCGCTGGCGGCGGCAGGCTGGCAGGTCCGGGGCGTGGCGCCCGAGCAGTGCGCCAGCATCGGCATGCGTGGCAGCGACCAGATCGTCGGTCTGCTCGACCTGCGCGATGGCGTGCCGGCCCAACTGGCCCCTCTGCAGCAGTTGCTGGTGGAGCATCGCCACATGAGCCTGCTGGCGATCGTTCCCTCCACCGGGCTGCCCCCCTCGCCGGCCGTGGACGCGCTGCTGGAGGCCTGCGTGGCCACCTATCGTGCCCCGGTGGACATGCCGCACCTGGTGCTGCGCCTGCAGGAACTCGCCGACGGCGACGGCGCGCGCAGCGGACCCGGTCCACAGGCACTGATCGGCGACAGTGCGGTGCTGCAGGTCACCCGCGCGGCGCTGCGCAAGTTCGCGCCGGTGGAGCTGCCGGTGCTGATCACCGGCGAAACCGGTACTGGCAAGGAACTGGCCGCGCAGGCGTTGCATGCGTTGTCGCCCCGCCACGCGCACCCGTTCATGGCGGTCAACTGCGGGGCCATCCCGGCCGCCCTGGTGCAGTCGGAACTGTTCGGGCACGAGCGCGGTGCCTTCACGGGCGCGGCAGCGCGGCGGCTCGGCCTGTTCGAAACCGCCAATGGCGGCACGGTGCTGCTGGATGAGATCGGAGACCTGCCGTTGGACGCACAGACCAGCCTGCTGCGTGTGCTGCAGGAAGGCACGGTCGAACGCGTGGGCAGCAACCGCCCGCTGGCCGTGGACGTGCGCGTGCTTGCCGCCACCCATGTGGATCTGGAAACGGCGGTGGAACAGGGCCGGTTCCGCCGCGATCTGTTCTACCGGCTCAACGTGCTGCGGCTGCCGTTGCCCCCCCTGCGCGAGCGCGGCAGCGACATCGTGCTGCTGGCCCGTCACTTCCTGGACAGCTTCCGCCACCGCCATGCCACCCGCGCGCGCGGCTTCAGCGCCGACGCATTGCGTGCGCTTGAGCGCTTCCACTGGCCGGGCAATGTCCGCGAGCTGCTCAACCGCGTGCAGCGCGCGGCGATCGTCGCCGAAACCGAGCTGATCAGCGCCACCGACCTGGAACTGGGGCAGCCGCTGCTGCCGACCGCGCACCGCGGCCTGCACGACGCCCGCCAGGTGGCCGAGCGTGAAACGCTGCTGCATGCGCTGCGCCAGAGCGACTTCAACATCAGCGCCTGTGCCCGCACGATGCAGGTCTCGCGGGTCACCATCTACCGCCTGTGTCGCAAGCACCAGCTGGCCCTGCCGGAACTGCGGTAGGGCCTGGCGTCGAGATGCCTTACAGCATGTACGGCACCTTGAACGCCAGGGTGAAGTCCGGCGCGTCCGGCGTCAGGCCGATGCCGAGCAGGCTCACCAGCGTGGTGTTCTGATTGAGCGCATAGGTGATGCCGAGGTTGAGCGTGCCGGCATTGGCGTCGCTGCCGATCACCTTCAGCCATTGGCCGTTGCGATACCGCGTGGAGGCGCGCGCACTGAGTTTGTCGCTGAAGGAGATGCTGAGGCTGGTGCGCTCATTGAATGCGAAGGCGACGCCGGCACCGAAGTAGTACGAGCCGCCGAGCTTCACGTCGCCGGGGTTGACCGTATCCGGATTGGCATCGATGTCGTCGAAACTGCGCGGGAAGGAATGGATGTAGCCGATGTTGGCGAACAGGATCGCCGGATCGGCGGTCTTCACCGCCGACAGGCCGACGTTGGCCTGCCATACGCCATTGCCGGTGGGCTGCTGCTCGGGGACCGCAAAGCGGATGAAGTCGTCGTCATCGCGTTCCAGCACCTTCCAGTCCAACCCGTACGGCGCACGCCCGGTGGGCGCGGTGGCCCCCACGGTCAGCACCGTCTCCGGCCACCGCCCGTGTTCGGAAAACAGCTTGTAATTGGCGCTGACGCCGATATCGCCGATTCCGTTGCCGGTGGTTTCCTCCTGCGCGATCGCCGCGGCCGAGCCACCGGCACCGCCCTTCTGGAAGACCGTCTTTCGCGCCAGGTAGGGCACGTCCATGTTCAAGGTCAGGCGCGGGCTGACACCCCAGCGCGCGGCCAGGTTGTAGGTCAGCGTGTCGGACTCCACGTTCTCGATGGCGATGTTGCCGAGGAAGATCGCATCCAGGGCAAGGAAGCCGTTGAGGCTGAGCTGCTTGCGATCGTAGCGGGCGTAGGTGAGGCTGTTTTCCAGGGTAAAGCGACGGCTGAACAACGCGGCCTGCTGCTGCTTGACGTCATCCACGCTGCGCCGCGATTCCTGTTTGGCCTGCCGCGCCTCTTCGGCGCTGCTCGCATAGCCCTCCCCGCCCACCGGTGCCGTCGGTGTGCCGGCAGGCAGTGGCGGGGGTGCCGCAGCACCCGCCGCCGCGACCGGTGCGGTCTTGCCGGTCAGGCGTGCCTGCATTGCCTGGACCTGCATGTCCAGCTCGCGCAACCGCCGCACTTCCTGGGCGTAATTCGCCTTCAGGGTTTCCAGCTGCGCCATCAGTGCCTTCACGTCGGCCTGGTCGTTGCCGGCTGGCTGCTGCGCGTGCGCGCCCGCCGCTGCCATCAGTGCCAGCGCCGCCAGCGCCAGCGGTGTTGCCCGTATCGAAGTGTGCATTGCCTTGGCCCACGGTTGTGTTGTCGCCCCCTTGCCGGTCCTGCCTTACTGGCCCGGCCCCATGCCTACACCCCGTACCAGCGTCATCGCCTGGGCCACGTTCTGGCTCAGCGGGACGTTGTTGACCAGGGACTGCCTGACCAGATCGATCTGCAGGCGATTGCTCACCGCCTGGCCGTCGCTGCTGAGCGCGATGCTCTGGCCGACGCTGCCGTTGCGGATCCACTGCTGCACCGCGCCGGCGCCCTCGATCTGCAACTGCACCTTGGCGCTGTTGCCGTCCAGCTGGGCAATGGCACTGACCCCATCGCGCTGCAGTGAGGCCACGTGCGCGCTGTCGCTACCGGCGGGCGGCGCAACGCCGTCACGCACGGTCAGCCGGGTGGCATTGCTGGCCTGGTTGCCGTCGCCGGCGACCTGGATGGTCTGGCTGAGTCCGGCCACGTTCTGCAGGCCACTGGCATCGATGCTGCGACCGGTGGTGACCGGCAGCGGAGCATCGACGGCGGTAACGCTGACGCTGGGCGCGAAGGTGATACGCGGGGTGCTGCCCTGGGTGAAGTCCATGCCCAGTTTCAGCGCGCTCTGCGCCGACTGGCCGCCGGCGGTCTGCCACTGCGAGATCATGGTGACGCCGAACCAGGCCACTGTATTGCCACCGACGGTGTAGCGTCCCCGCATGAGGTTCAGTTCCGGATCGGGGATCTCGCTCAGTCCCTTGCCGGGCCGGCTTTCGTCGGCATGCGCCGGTGCCATGCCGAGCACGGCCAGCAGCACCACGCCGGGCGTCCACGTTGCGATGTTCATGTTGACTCCTTAAAACAGGTCGGCATGGGTGAATCCGAAGTCGACCAGTTCCGCGTCGGTGATCGGGCCCTGCCGGGCATACAGCGAACGCGCACTGGGCCGTTCGCCAGGCTGCAGCAGCACCGTGTTGCGATCGAAATCACTGCCGATCACGACAAACACGGCGCGCGACGGCCACGCCTTGAGAAATTCACTGACGGGCAGGCTGCGGTTGCCCAGGATCGGGTCGGCCACGTCCACCACATCGCCACGGACCTGCTTGAGGACCACGAAGTGACGGAACCCGCGTACGTCCATCAGCACCAGTCCAGGCACGCGCAGCGATCGCAACCGCTCTTCGTTGACGCGGTAGCCGCGCCCGCGCATGCCCATCGATTCCACATAACGTTTGATGTCCAGCAGCGAGAATCCGCGCTGGTGCACCAGTTGGGGGTCCGATACCCCCATCATCCCTTCGATCACCGTGCCTTCGTCCGCCTCCAGGTGGTAGGCGTAGCGCAGGATCGTGGCCAGCGCCGCCGCGCCGCAGCTGTAGTCGGTGTGCTGCCGCACGATGTTGCGGAAGCGCCGTTCCTGCATGCTTTCCACACGCTGGGTCAGCACCGCTCCATTGGGCAGCACGCCACTGAAGCCGACATCGCCGGCGCGTACCGCGCCCATCGGCAGCATCAGCAGCGACAACGCCCACACCAGCATCCAGATGCGAAAACGGTTGGACATTGCCTTCTCCGGCTCAGGAAGGAGCCCCTGCCCCGAAAGGGGGAGAAGGGACAGGGGCTCCCGGGGAGCCCGGCCATTGGCGGATGGCCGGGTTTGTTGCGCTCAACGCGTACTGCTTGCGAAAACGGACAGACTTACTCGCCGGTGCCGCCGCCACCGCCGCCGGTGGAGGGTTGCGCCACGGCCAGCGCCAGGCTGTTGGCCTGCAGGTTGCCGGTACCCGCCGACACGTTCACCCCGATGTTGCCGGAGGCATTGGAGAACGCACTGCCGGACAGGGCCGCGGTGTTGGTTGCATTCACCGCCACCCAGCGGGTGGTGGAGACGGTGCCGCTCAGGCTCGCGTACAGGTCGGCCACGCCCAGTTCGACGAACTGGCTGGTGCCGCTCTCGTCGGTATCGAAGGCGATACCGCCCACACCCTGGCGATTCGGATTCGCCGTCGCGTTCTGGATGTCGTTATCCATGTCGATGTGGCCCGTTGCATTGCCACTCGGATGGTCCAACTCGCCATTCCACGTATCCAGGTAGTAGTTGTCCTTCTGGTAGGCGTTGCCGGTACCGCTGTAGCGGCCCGCACCCACCGCGAGGGTCCCGCCGGCGACACGGCCGCGCAGGCTCACGTCCACGGTATCGGTCATGCGCTGCAGATAGCCGGCATTGCTGACGGTATTGCCGCTGGAGACCTGGTTGGAGCTGATGCTCGAGGTGGCATAGGCCGCGGTGGCCACCGAGGCGGCGAGCGCGTTCTTCTGCTCGTTGTTGTTGCCGGAGGTGGCATTGACGCCGATGTTGCCGGACGCACCGCTGAAGGCATTGCCGCCCAGGCCCGCCGCGTTGGTCACGCCGGAGTTGAGGGTGGTGTTGCCTGCGCCGTACTGGTTGACGAACACTTCGGCGTCGGCCATGCCGAAGCTGAAGGACGCATCAGCCGCAGACAGCGATGCGGCGTTGTCCTGGGCATTGTTGTCGCCGGCGGCAACGTTGAAGCCGAGGTTGCCGGACGCATCGGCGCCGACGTCATCGGCGATCGAAGCGCTGTTGGTCACCAGGCTGTTGCCCGCCATGTTGTTGGTGACCGACTGGCGGTTGTCGATGATGGCGATGGCGGCCGAGTCCAGGTCGATCGAGCCGGTGATCTCCGGATCGCCGGAGAAGTTGATGTCCGAGCTCAGACGCAGATCCTTCTCCAGGTTCACGTCCACGCCGTGGTTGTTCTTTTCCTTGCGCTCGTCGGCCTGGATGTTGCTGGTCTTGTTGACGTCTTCGTTGACCGTTACATCGCGGTTGCGGGTGACGTCTTCGTTGACGGTGGTGTTGGTGGTGGTGTTGGTGTTGCGGGTGTTGTTCCAGGTCCGGTTCCAGGTCCGCGAATCGGTGTTGGTGTTGGTTTCGGTGTTGGTATCGGTGTTGGTGTTGGTGCGGGTCTCGCTCACATTGTGCAGGTGATTGATGTTCGCGCTCTGGTTCTGGTTGTCACGGTCATTGCCCCAGCCGTTGGCGCCGGCCGTGGCCGATGCCGCAGCGATGGCGACTGCGAGTACGGTCCGCTTCATGGTGGTGTTCATGGTGCCCTCTCTCTCATCACAGACAATCGGGTGGATGTGACTACTCACGGGGTGGACTGCACCGAGATGCTCAGTTGATTTGCGGTGGCGTTGCCGGATCCCGCGATCTGATTGAGTTGCAGGACGCCGTCGAAACCCTGCAGTGCGGTCGCTTCCACCGCCACCCTGCGGGTTCCAGCCGGCCGGCCGTCGTTGACGGTCGCCTGCCCCCCTGCTGACGCGAGCGCACCCGACGCGGCCAGAGCCTCGTCGGTGGTTTCGCGTATGCCCTGTTGCGCCAGCGTCGCGGTCACGACGTTGAGCGTCGCGTTGCCGTTGCCGCTGGCCTGATTGATCGATGCGACGCCGCTGGCGCCGCGCAGTGCCTGTCCGCCGATGCTCGCGCTGGCATCCATCGGGCCGTCGGCGAGCACGCGGTCGGCGGTCTGGCGCTGCTGTGCCTGGACGGCAACACTGGCGCGCTGCCCGTTGGCGATGCCGATGAGGTTGGCCTGCTGGTTGAGATCGCCGGCCACCATGTTCACGCTCATCGCACCGTTGGCGCCGGCCAGCGCACGGCCGTCCATGCGGCTGTGGTTGAGGTAGGACAGCATCGCGGCGTAATCGTCGCCGGACTGCGCCGCGGCGACAGCCGGAACGATCAGCGCGAGCGCCAGCGCACTGCCCCGCAGCCAGGCGCTCATTTGCCGGGTCCGCCTGCAGGCTGGCCGAGCGGGAACTGCGCCAGCGCGCCCCGCACCTGGTCGCCGATGCCGCGCGTGGCATTGCCCACCGCGCCCATTGAGCCGCCGATGGTGTTGCTGAACTGACCGCCGGACAGCATGCCGTTGTCGGTGACCTTGCCCAGTGTGTTGTTGACGGTCTGGCCGGTCACGCGTTCGATCGTGGTCGACCCGTGGGCGGCGCCTGCGCCGGTATTGGACCCGAGCGAGGCATAGTCGTCGTCGCTGAGTTCATCCATCCCGGTCGAGGTGCCCAGCGCCTGGCCGACTTCGCGACGGGGCGACGGCTCGGCAATCAGGGCGATCCCGGGCGGTGCGGGACGATACGCCGGCCGGGTGGACACATCGCGCAGCAGCACGATTTCACCCGGCTGGGCCTTCACTCCCTGACGTGCGCCGGAGGCCGTGGCGGCCAGCGGCAGTACCATCACTGCGGCCAGCCACCAGGGGCTGAAGCGCGGTGTCCTGCGTGCGGCGATGCTGTCCATGGCGAACTCCCGAAAACATGCGCAGGGACATCGCAGCAATCGTGCCAAGTCCAGCAGGCCCGTACGACAAGGCCTTGCCGGCGTTCGCACGCGGCAGCCGCTTCATCGGTGTTACATCCGCGTGGGAAAATCGTTGCCTGAACGTGCGCGGGGACAGGCGGCGCGCCCCGCAGCGTCAACGGTGGCGGGCCTGTATCAACGCTGTTACACCCCCCTGATACACCGCGTTACGGTGCGTGGTCAGCGAGGAGAGAAGGAGCATCCATCAGATTCGGGCGGCAGGCGGTGTCCGCCCCACACAGACAGGGCCGGCAGATGCCGGCCCTGTGCGACGTGCCCATCCGCACGGTGTGCGATCAGGACGGGCGTTCTTCGCCCTCGTCCACACCCAGGTTGGTCGACGGGTTGTCGTAGACCGCACGATCCAGCAACCCGGTTTCCTTGGCCACCAGGACCGGCACCAGCATCTGCCCGGTCACGTTCGTCATCGTCCGCATCATGTCCAGGATGCGATCGATCGCGTACAGGTAGCCGATCGTCTCCAGCGGCAGGTTCGCCGCGCTCAGCACCACCGTCGCCATCACGACCGCCGTGCCCGGCACGCCCGCGGTCCCGAAGCTGCCCAGCACCGAGGCGATCAACACCACGATGTACTGCTCCGGCGTCAGCGGCACGCCCGTGTACTGGGCGATGAACACCGCGCACAGCGCCGGATAGATCGCCCCGCAGCCGTCCATCTTGATGCTCGCGCCCAGCGGCACCGCGAACGAGGCGTAGTCCTTGTTGACGCCCAGGTTGTGCGTGATCGAGCGCATCGCCGCCGGCATCGCCGCGAAACTGGACGAACTCACGAACGCCACCTGCATGCCCGGTGCAGCCCCCCGGAAGAACTTCAGCGGATTCAGACCGTGTGCCAGCAGCAGGCTCCCGTAGACCACCACGATGTGCAGCGCACAGGCCACGTACAGCGCCAGGACGAAATTGCCCAGCGGCAGCAGTTTCTCGAACCCGTAGCTGCCGACGAGCCCGGCGATCAGGCCGAACGTTCCCAGCGGCGTGATCTCCAGCACGAAGCGCGTCACCTGGATCATGATGTCGCTCAGCTGACCGGTCAGCTTGCGCGCCTCGGCCACCTTGTCGCCCAGCTTCACCATCGCAAAGCCGAGCAGGCCCGCGAAGAAGATCACCGGCAGGATCGACCCGCGCCCGGCAGCGAGCACCGTCTCACCGGCGGCATTCACCTTGGTGCCGATGCCGGTCAGCGCATAGAACACATTGGACGGCACCACGTCCATGAGCACCTTCACGATGCTCGGCACCTCCCGTGGCGTGTAGCCGTGGTCCATGCTCAGACTGAGGTTGCCGGTGCCCGGCTGCATCAGCGTGCCTACCGCCAGGCCGACGCACACCGCCAACGCCGCCGTGATGATGAACCACAGGAACGTCCGCCCGCCCAGCGCCGCCACCGACTTCTGCCCGTGCAGCGATGAAATGGCATTGATCACCGCGAAGAACACCAGCGGCACCGCAATCATCTTGATCAGCGTGACATACAGATCACCAAGCGGACCGAACCAGGTTTCCGCCGCCGGCCCAAGCAACCAGCCGGCCAGCGCACCCAGCACGAAGCCGCCCAGCACACGTTGCCAGAACGGAATCCGCAACCACGCAGAGACCAGCTTCATGAGCATTCCAGAGAGGATTTGACAGCTGGGCACGATAGCCCAAGCCGGCGCCCGGAACGAGGTGTGGATAGAAAATCAGCGTGTCATCGGCGTGCCTTGCGCCGTTCTGCATAATGAACGCCCGATTCACCTGTGAGATATGCCTGTCCATGTCCCGTTCCACGTCCCTGGTGGTGGCCATCGCCACCACGCTGCTGCTCGGCGCCTGTGCCACCCCCGCCTCCACCTCCCGCAACGGCCCGGCCGCCATCCAGGTCGATGTGCCGCCCGTGGCCCATCCTGCCGGTGAAACCCCGCAGTGGTGGTACCGCAGCGGGGCTGCCCGCGCGGCCGGCAACGGGGCCATGCAGGGGCGGGCCAGGAACGTGATCCTCTTCCTCGGTGATGGCATGAGCCTGACCACCGTCGCGGCCGCACGCATCTTCGAAGGCCAGCGCAACGGCAACCCGGGCGAAGAAAACCTGCTGTCGTGGGAGCGCTTCCCGGCCACCGCATTCAGCAAAACCTACAACACCGACTCGCAGACCCCCGACTCGGCCGGCACCATGACCGCCATCACCACCGGCGTGAAGACCCACATGGGTGCCATCGGCGTCAGCGCCGGCCAGCGCACCGACTGCGCCGACAGCCTGGACAAGGGACTGCTGACCTGGCTGCAGTTGGCCGACAGTGCCGGCATGGCCACCGGCGTGGTCTCCACCGCCCGCCTGACCCACGCCACCCCGGCGGCGACCTATGCCCATTCGCCCGAGCGCAACTGGGAAAACGATACCGACCTGCCCGAGGCCGCCAAGGCAGCCGGCTGCAAGGACATCGCCCAGCAGCTGCTGTCCACGTCGCGGTACGGACGCGGCCCGCTGGTGGCCCTCGGCGGCGGGCGCGGCGAATTCACCACCGTTGAAGAGCGCGACCCCGAGTACGACGACAAGGTCGGCCAGCGGCTGGACGGCCGCAGCCTGGTCACCGAATGGCAGCAGGCCCATCCGCAGGGCGCCTATGTCTGGAACGCCCAACAGCTGCAGGCTGCCGCCAACGCACCGGCAATCCTTGGCCTGTTCGAACCGGACCACATGCGCTATGAGATCGAGCGCAAGGACGACCCGGCCGGCGAACCGAGCCTGGCCGAGCTGACCCGGGCCGCCATCGCCAACCTGTCCCGCCACCAGGAAGGCTATGTGCTGATGGTCGAAGGCGCGCGTATCGACCACGCCAACCACAGCGGCAACGCCTACCGTGCCCTGAGCGACACCGTGGCCCTCTCCGATGCCGTGCGCGCCGCCGTCGACGCGACGTCCGACCAGGACACCCTGATCATCGTCACCGCCGACCACTCGCACACGCTGAACTTCGTCGGCTACCCGGCGCGCGGCAATCCGATCCTCGGCAAGGTCAAGGACAAGGGCGGCGAAGATGGTTCCGGTGCGCTCGACGTCGCCCGCGACGGCCTCGGCCTGCCTTACACAACGCTGAGCTATGCCAATGGTCCCGGCTACACCGGCGCCACCAACCAGCAGCCGGCCGGCCCCAAGACCTACCCGCACAACCCCAGCAGCTTCGAGGCGGCCAGCGGCCGGCCGGACCTGTCCCATGTGGATACCGAACACCCCGACTACATGCAGGAAGCACTGGTTCCGACCAAGAGCGAAACCCACGGCGGCGAAGACGTCGGCATCTGGGCGCGCGGCCCCGGCAGCAAGGCCATCCGCGGCACGATGGAGCAGAACGCCATCTATCACATGATCGTCCAGGCCACCCCGCGCCTGCGCGAGCGGCTGTGTGCGGCCGGCACCTGCGATGCCAAGGGCGTACCGGTGAACCTGCCGACGCCAGCGGCCTTCGAGCGCAAGGCCGGGGCGCCCTGATGACGGGCACCCCGCATCCGGCACGCCGCAGGCGCCACGCGCGGCGCCTGCGGCTGCCCGCCAGCCTGCTCGCCAGCCTGCTCGCATGCGTTGCAGCGCATGCCCAGGCGCCGGAGTGCAAGGTACTCACCCAGGAACACGGGCTGTGGATGCTGCCCGGCTGCACCCTGGAGACAGGCAGCCCCCGCATCGAGGAACAGACGCTGGCCCAGCTCGATTACGACGACGACGGACTGGCGGTCGTGTGGGCCGGCGACAGCTTCCATTACGTCAACCGGCAGGGCCGCACCCAGGCGGTCATCACGTGGGACAACGGTCCGGACCCGCTCGCTGAAGGCCTGATGCGCGGCCGCGTCGGCGCACGCATCGGCTACTTCGATGCCCGCCTGGGGCAGGCCTTCCCGGCCACCTTCGACTTCGGCTGGCCGTTCACCGACGGCATCGCGCAGGTCTGCAACGGCTGCCGCCGCGGCCCGGCCGACGCCCAGGGCCACATCCCGATGGAGGGCGGGGAGTGGTTCCACATCGACCGCCAGGGACGCCGCGTTCCCGCTCCCGCCACGCCATGACGGGCGCACATGGCGGCGATGACCGCCAGACCCGATACTGCCGGCCTGCCTGAGCCATGCCGGACCCGATGCCGATCGACCTGCCCGTTTCTCCCGACACCCCCACTCCGGTGCTGGTCGGCTTCAGTGGAGGGCTGGATTCGACCGTCCTGCTGCACTGGCTGGCGGCGATGCCCGCACAGCGCGCGGCCGGGCTGCGCGCGCTGCACGTCCACCACGGCCTGCAGGCCGCCGCCGATGGCTGGGTCGACCACTGCCGGGCCATCTGCGCCGATTGGGAGATTCCGCTGCAGGTGATCCATGTCGATGTGGCGCGCGACAGCGGCCAGGGATTGGAAGCGGCCGCCCGCAACGCACGCCGCGACGCCTTCGCCCATGCCCTGCGCCCCGGCGAGCGCCTGGCGCTGGCCCACCATCGCGACGACCAGGCCGAGACTTTCCTGCTGCGTGCGCTGCGCGGCTCGGGCGTGGATGGGCTGGCGGCGATCCAGGCCCATGCCGGGTTCGCTGCCGGTTCGGTCTGGCGCCCGCTGCTGCAGGTGCCGCGCAGCGCCCTGCTCGACCACGCCCGCACGCACGGCCTGCACTGGATCGACGACCCCAGCAATGCGCGCGACGATGCCGACCGCAATTTCCTGCGCCTGCACGTGATGCCGCTGCTGCAGCAACGCTGGCCACAGGCCGATGCCGCGTTCGCGCGCAGCGCCGCACTGTGCGCGCAGTCGCAGCGGTTGCTGGACAGCACCGATCGCGACGCGCTGCGACGTTGCCTGATCGCCCCGGGGGTGATGTCCATCACCCCGCTGCAACGGCTGCCTGCCGAGCGCCGGGCGCGCCTGCTGCGGCGCTGGGTGCGCAACAGCGGGTTGCCGCCGCTGCCGGCCGCAGGCGTGGACGCGATCGAGCAGGACCTGCTGCCTGCCGCACCGGACGCCGATGCGCAGTTCGCCTGGCAGGGCGCACGCATCCGTCGCTGGCGCGGTGAGCTGCACCTGCTCTCCGTTACCCTGGCCCTGCCCCCGCACTGGAGCGTGCACTGGGACGGGCGGGCAGTGCTGGCGCTGCCCGACGGTGGCCAATTGGCGCTGCTCGGCGCCACACGCCTGCCCACGCCGGTCCAGGTCCGTGCGCGGCGGGGCGGCGAACGCATCCAGTTGCCCGGCCGCACCCATTCACACGCGCTCAAAGACCTGCTGCAGCAGCGTGGACTGCCACCGTGGCAGCGCCGCCAGCTGCCGCTGCTGTTCCAGGACGACACGCTCGTTGCCGCTGGCGACCGGGTGATCGCCGCAACGCTGCAGCAGTGGCTGGATGAACACCACGCCCACCTGCAGTGGACGCCGGGCAGCGCGTGAATTGACCCCACCGGGCGCGCGCATCACACTTGCGGCATGCCCAAGAAGTCCCCCAACGAAACCTCCCCGGTCGCCCACTTCGAGCAGTCGCTGGAAGAACTCGAGCACCTGGTGGAGAAGATGGAAACCGGCGAGATGAGCCTGGAACAGTCGCTCAGCGCCTACGAACGTGGTGTGGGCCTGTACCGCCAGTGCCAGCAGGCGCTGGAACAGGCCGAACTGCGCGTGCGCCTGCTCCGCGATCCGGCCCAGCCGGACGCGGCCGACAGCTTCGATCCGCCCGGCCATGACGGTTGAGTCCACGTTCGCGCGATGGCGCGACCGCATTGAAAGCCAGCTCGACGCCAGCCTGCCTTCTCCGGAATCCTCGCCGCAGCGCCTGCACCAGGCGATGCGTTACGCCGTGCTCGGCGGTGGCAAGCGGATGCGCCCGCTGCTGGTCTACGCCAGTGGGCGGATTTTTGGCGCGGACGAACACGCGCTGGATGCGCCGGCCGCGGCGGTCGAGCTGATCCACGCCTATTCGCTGGTCCATGACGACCTGCCGGCGATGGATGACGACGCGCTGCGCCGCGGTCGCCCCACCACGCACATCGCCTTCGACGAAGCCACCGCGATCCTGGCCGGCGATGCGCTGCAGACCCGTGCCTTCGGGCTGCTTGCCGATGCCGCACTGCCGGCGCTGCTGCGCGTGCACTGCCTGCAGGCGCTGACCCATGCATCCGGCGCCGCAGGCATGTGCGGCGGCCAGGCACTCGACATCGACGCCACCGGCCATGCACAGCCGCTGGAGGCGCTGCAGCGCATGCATGCACTGAAGACCGGCGCGCTGATCCGCGCGGCCGTGCGGATGGGCGCGCTGTGCGGCGATGCACCGCAGACCGACCTGCTGCAGCTCGACGATTTCGCCAACGCGCTCGGCCTGGCGTTCCAGGTGCGCGACGATATCCTCGATGTCGAAGCCAGCTCCGAGCAGCTCGGCAAGACCGCCGGCAAGGACCAGGCACAGGAAAAATCGACGTTCCCCGCGCTGCTCGGCATGGAGGGTGCCAAGGCCGAACTGGCTGCACTCAGCGCGCGCATGCACGACAGCCTGGCCGGCTACGACGACCGCGCCGATGCATTGCGTGCCCTGGGACGGCTGGCGGTCGAGCGCAATCATTGATGTGAAGCCCGGCGATGCCTGGCCTTTCGTTACCGGGAAGAACACAAAAAAAAACGCCCGGCAGTGCCGGGCGTTTTCCTTGGGACCGCCGCGCGTGCAGCGGGCCGCTTACTTCACCAGACGCAGCGCGAACGGGTAGCGGTAGGCTTCGCCGTTGTTCGCCTTCACGGCTGCGATGATGCAGAAGACCAGATTCAGGATGCCGACCAGCGGCGCCAGCAGGCCGCCGATGATCACGATCATCAGCACGAAGCAGATCAGCATCGCGATGGTGATGGTGATCTGGAAATTCAGCGCTTCCTTGGCCTGGTCGTTGACGAATGCCTTGCTGCTGCCGTCCTTGTTGACCAGCCAGATGATCAGCGGGCCGATGAACCAGGTGAAGATGCCCAGCAGGTGCGCGGCCAGCGCCATCGTGCGCTGGTCGCTCGGCACCGGATCGGTGTGGGCCGGCGGCGGCGGCGGGGCGGTGACGTTGTCGAATTCGCTCACGTAAAGCTCCTTGTGCGGTAAGTGGGTAGTGCGCGGCAGGCTCCCCGCCTGCCAGGGCAGCTTGAATAGAATACGTCAATCATTACCGGCAACGGTCATCCGCCCGATCAGAATCGACCCCACGTGAACATGGGAGCGGCGGTCGATATCGGTGCCTACCGCTTCGATGCTCGCAAACATGTCCTTCAGGTTGCCGGCGATGGTGATCCCGTCCACCGGATAGGTGATCTCGCCGTTTTCAACGCGGAACCCGCCTGCACCGCGCGAGTAGTCGCCGGTGACGCCATTGACCCCCTGCCCCATCAGTTCGGTGACCAGCAGCCCCTCGCCCATCTGCCGCGCGATGGCAGTCAGGTCGCCCGCATTGGCGGTGACCTTGAGGTTGTGCACGCCGCCGGCATTGGCCGTGGTCGGCAGGCCCAGCTTGCGCGCCGAGTAACTGCCCAGCACGTAGCGCTGCAGGATCCCGTCGCTGACCAGCGCCGAGTCGCGGGTCGCCACCCCGTCGCCGTCGAACGCCGACGAACGCAGGCCACGGCGCAGCAGCGGCAGTTCCTCGATGCCGAACCAGTCCGGGAACAGGCGGGTGCCTGCGCTGTCGAGCAGGAAGCTGGCACGGCGGTAGAGCGCACCGCCGGAGACCGCACCCAGCAGGTGGCCGATCAGCGAGCGTGCCACCTCCGGTGCGTACAGCACCGGCATCTGCGCGGTCGCCATCGAGCGTGGCTGCAGCCGGGCCACGGTCCGCTGCGCGGCCTGGCGGCCGATCGCCGCCGCCGATTCGAGGTCCTCCCGGGCCAACGCACTGCTGTACCAGCCATCGCGCTGCATGCCGTCGCCGTGGCCGGCGATCAGCGCGCAGCCGATCGAATGGTGGCTGCTGCGCTCGCGGCCGATGAACCCGTGCGAGTTGGCGTACACCGACAGACTGGTCGCCGTGGCCGCCGAGGCGCCATCGGAATTGCTGATGCGCGGGTCGGCTTCGCGCCCGGCCGCTTCACAGGCCAGGGCCAGGTCCAGCGCCTCGTCGGCCCCCAGCGCCCACGGATGCCAGCCGTCCAGGTCGGGGAACGTGCGGGCCATCAGGGCCGCGTCGGCCAGCCCGGCCGCCGCGTCGTCCTCGGTGTGCCGGGCGATCGCGCAGGCCTGGGCCACGGTGGACTCCAGGCTGGCGTCCTGCAGGTCGGCGGTGCTGGCGCTGCCCTTGCGCTGGCCAAAGTAGACGGTCACCGCGATGCCGCGATCGCGGGTGGATTCCACCGTCTCGACCTCGCCCAGGCGCACGTTCACATCCAGCCCGCGTTCCTCGCTGCAGCTGACTTCGGCCTGGCTGGCGCCCAGCGCCCTGGCCCGCTCCAGCAGGCGCTGGGAGATGTCGGCCAGCTGCTCCAGGCGCTGCAGGCTGTCGTCGGCCGGGGAGACTTCAGGGGAGATCACGTTCAATGCTTTATCCTGTACGGGTGAGTGCCTGGCGCGACGCCGGGCACAGTTCTGGATGTGGAAATAAGACGATGCGCGGACGCGACGAAGAAACCGGTGAATTCCTTGATATCAGCCGCAGCCAGAACCGGCGCGACGCGCTGGATGTCCTGGCTCTGGGCGAAAAGCTGGTCTCGCTGACCCCGGCCCAGCTGGCCCGCGTGCCGGTGCCGGAAGACCTGCTGCCGCACATCGCCGAGGCCAAGCGCATCACCGCGCACATCGCCCACAAGCGCCAGCTGGCGTTTCTGGCCAAGCACATGCGCCGCGAGGACGACGCCGTGCTGGATGCGATCCGCGACGCGCTGGACGCCAACAGTGAGACCTCGCGCCGTGAAGTGGCCACCATGCACCGCGTGGAGGACTGGCGCGAGCGCCTGATGAAGGACGGCGACAAGGCGCTGGGCCTGCTGCTGGCCGAGTACCCGCACGCCGACCGCCAGCAGCTGCGCACGCTGGTGCGCAACGCCCAGGCCGACCGGGCCAAGAACAAGCCGCCGCGGGCCTACCGCGAGATCTATCAGGTGCTGCGCGGGCTGATGCTGCCCGCCGCGCTGGGCCTGGAAGACCTGAACGCGGCGGACGCTGCGGCCGACGCGGACGCGGACGGCGACACCGACGGCGACGATCGCGCCGACGACTGAGTCCACGCGCCCACGCGGCGGCGCCAGCAATGGGCTGGCCCGCGCGCGGTGTGGCGACAGGGACAGGCGCATCCGGCGGCTCAGGCCTGGGTGCCGCCCACGGTGATGCCATCGATCAGCAGCGACGGCTGGCCTACACCCACCGGCACGCTCTGACCATCCTTGCCGCAGATGCCCACGCCCTCGTCCAGGGCCAGATCGTTGCCGATCATGCGCACCTTCTGCATCGTCTCCGGGCCATTGCCGATCAGGGTCGCGCCCTTCACCGGCGCGGTGATCCGCCCGTCTTCGATCAGGTAGGCCTCGGTGGCCGAGAACACGTACTTGCCGCTGGTGATGTCGACCTGGCCGCCACCGAAGTTGACCGCGTACAACCCCTTCCTGACGGACCGGATCATCTCCTCCGGATCGTGCTGCCCGGCGCGCATGTAGGTATTGGTCATGCGCGGCATGGTCATGTGCGCGAACGATTCGCGGCGGCCGTTGCCGGTCGGCGCCACGCCCATCAGGCGGGCATTGAGCGAATCCTGCATGTAACCGACGAGGATGCCGTCCTCGATCAGCGTGGTGCACTGGGTCGGGTGGCCTTCGTCGTCAATGTTCAGCGAGCCGCGGCGCCCGTCCAGGGTGCCGTCGTCAACGATGGTCACGCCCGGCGCGGCGACGCGCTCGCCGACACGCCCGGCGTAGACGCTGGTGCCCTTGCGGTTGAAATCGCCTTCCAGACCGTGGCCGACCGCCTCGTGCAGCAGCACCCCGGGCCAGCCCGGGCCGAGCACCACGGTCATCACCCCGGCCGGCGCGGGGATCGCCTCCAGGTTGACCAGCGCCTGGCGCAGCGCTTCGCGGGCGAAGGCTTCCGGGCGCCCGTCGGCGAACAGATCGGCATAGCTGTAGCGGCCGCCGCCGCCGGCATAGCCGGATTCGCGCCGGCCGTGCTGTTCCACGATCACCTGCACGTTCAGGCGCACCAGCGGCCGGATATCGGCGGCCAGCACGCCGTCGCTGCGCGCGATCAGCACGGTATCCACGCCGCCGGACAGGCTCACCATCACCTGCTGCACGCGGGGGTCTGCCGCGCGCAGGTACTGGTCCAGGCGCTTGAGCATCTCGACCTTGGCCTCGTTGCCCATGCCGTCGATCGGGTCCAGCGCCGGGTACAGGGCGCGACCGGTGCCCCGCACCAGCGATCGCGCCGACTGCGCCCCGCCCTCTCGGGAAATGGCACGTGCGGACTGTGCCGCAGCGAGCAGCGCATCGCGATGGATGTCGTCGGAATAGGCAAAGCCGGTCTTCTCACCGGCGATGGCGCGTACGCCCACGCCCTGCTCGATCGAATGGGCACCGTCCTTGACGATGCCGTCTTCCACGCTCCAGCTTTCGCGCCGGGCGTGCTGGAAATACAGGTCGCCAAAGTCGATCCCCGGCCCCAGCAGGGTGCCGAAGGTGCGTTCCAGGCCATTGGCGTCCAGCCCGGCGGGCAGGAGCAGTCGGTCGTGGGCCAGCGAGAGTGCGTTGTCGGTCATGTCATCTATCTGAGGGCGCCGGTCGCCATCGCAACCCGGGCGCGGGAAAAGGGTCAGCGCGGGGTCGGGCGGGCAGGGGCCGGGGCCGGCTTGGGCGCATCGTCGCGGTCGATCACTTCGACCTTGGGTTCGGCCCAGGGGCCGGTCACACGATAGGTTTTGGCGCCGATTTCGCCCAGCGGCTTGGACAGCACCGCGTTGGCGGCGGCGCCCACGGCGGCGCCGACCGGGCCACCGGCGACCGCGCCGACCACGGTCAGCAGGTTGCCGGCACGCGGATTCACGTCGATCGTCTGGTCGAACTGCTGGCGGCGCAGGTCTGTCTGGCCGCGGATGCTGATGTTGGCCGCCGGCCCTTCGATCAGCACCTTGTCGGTGGTGGCCATGCCGCCGGCGAATGCCAGCGTGCCTTCGACCTGGTTGAAGGCGAATCCCTTGGAGAAGAAGTCGCGGAAATCGAACATCAACCGGCGCGGCAGCTGTGTCACGCTGAGCAGGCCCAGTACGCGTCCGGCGCCGGGCTCCAGCTCCAGCAGCTGGCCATTGCGGGCATGCACGTCCAGGCGCCCTTCCAGCGCGCCCAGCTGGAAGTCCGACGGACCGCCCGGCCAGCCGGCCTGCAGCTGCAGCTGGCCCTGGCCACCGCGCAGCTGGCCGCCGTAATCCAGGTTCTTCATCAAGCCCCCCAGATCCTCGCTCTTCACGTCCACCGTGAGCTGGGTACGGGCGGCCGCGCCCATGCCCATCCAGCGCCCACGGACATCGATGGCCTGCTTGGGCGAGCGGAACTGCAGCTGGTCCACGCTCAGGCCATTGGCCATCGGGCGGGTCCGCAGCACCGCCTTGCCCAGCGTGGCCTTGCCGAACTGCAGGTCGTCGATGTCCAGCGACAGCGGCGGAATCCTGGCCGGGTCGGTGTCGTTGGCGCTGGCCTGCACCCGTGCCGCCAGCAGCGCGTCGCTGGGCAGCACGATCGGCGCGCCATCGCCCGGCGCCTTGACCGGCGTCGGCAGCGACTGCCAATGCACGCGGCTGAGCGTGCCGGAGATGGTGCCGCCATCGGCATTGGGGACATCCAGGCGGCCGGCCAGCGAGGGCCCGTCCAGGCGCACGTCCACGCTGTTGCCGGTGGGGCGCAGCTGCAGACGGGTCTGCTGGAACACGCCACCGGCCAGCAGCAGCTGGCCGACCTGCACATCCACATGCCGCAGCGGCATCGGGTCCTTGCCGTCGTCGCCGCCCGGCGAGCGCGCCAGGCCGATCCACTCCAGCGCATCCAGCGAGCCGCTGCGGCCATTGACCACCAGGCCGCTGGCCGGCGGCTCGCGATCGACCTGGCCACTGCCGAGGGTGACCTGCACGCCGGTCTGGTTGTTGTGCATGCGCGCGGCCAGGGCCAGGCGCTGGCCGAACGCCACATCCACCCGGCCACTGCCCATCGGCAACTGCGCTGCCACCGAGGTGGCCAGCGGCACGTCGGCCGGCTTGTCCAGCGGCGCCGGCAGCTCCAGGCGCGTGCCGACCAGGTCCGAATGCAGACGAAGCTCGGTCGGTGCCGGCGTTCTGCTGCCGGCGGCGACCTTGGGCAGGGTCACGCCGATGGTCCAGCGCGACGTTCCGTGGATGTAGGGCTTGAGCCAGTTCAGCTCCGGCGCGCGGTCGAGCAGGCCGCCGGCGTCGAGCGAGGCGGTCAGTTCGGATTCGAAGGCTTTCTGGGGGTCCTGCACATAATCGCCGGCGCGCAGGCTGAGTACGCCGTCCTGGCCGAGGTGGCGCACCGACAGCAGGTTGGCGTCGAAGCCGCCGCGCCCGTAGCGCGCCTGCCCGCGCATGGCATCGAAGGCCAGCTCGAAGCGCTTGTCCGACAGACTGGCACCGTCCAGCTCGACGGTGCCCTGCAGGTGCCCGCCGGGGTCGCCGTGGTGCAGCGGCTGCAGCAGGTCGAAGGTGACCGCGGCCGGTCCCTTGGCGGTGAGGTTGTCCAGGGTGTCGCCGTAAGTGGCCTGCAGCGGGCTGCGGCGCAGCATGGCCAGCAGCGCGCCGGCATCACTGCGGGTGGTCGCCTTTACGTACAGGCCGGTCTGGCCGAAATCGGCAATGCCGGCATCGAAGTGGTTCACCGCCACCCCGGCCAGGTCGCCACTGCCGTGCAGCTCGAAGCCGGGGCCGATGAAGGCGATGCCGGCGTTGACCTTGTCCATCGTCGGCCAGTCGTGCTGGAAACGGATGCTGCCGTTGTCGATGTGGCCGGTCGCCTCGAACCGTCCGTTGTTGTGGTCGAACGGCCAGTCCTCCAGGTCGCCGGTGACCAGCCCCACGCCGCCGCGCACCTGCCCGGACACCAGCGCGGCGTCGAGCCAGTCAGTGGCGCCCTTGCTCATCCTGGAATGGATCCAGAAGCGCTTGGCGGTGGTCATCGGCACGTCATCGATCTTCGCCGCCAACTGCAGCCACGGGCGCGTGCCATCGCCCTGGAACCACACCCCACCGCGCACATCGGCGGCATAGTCGGTGCCCTGCACGCGCAGTGCCGGAGTGCCGATCCGCCAGCCGCCGGCCTCGTCGCGCCAGGCGACCATGCGTCCGGCCAGACGCACGTCATGGCGCTGGCCGAAACCGGTCGGCCAGTCGAAATGCATCACCCGTGACGGCACCAGGTCCAGCGCGAACCCATCGGCGTCACCGGTAACGTGGCCACCCACGCCGCTCAGGCCCGGGGAATGCCCGGCCGGCGCGAAGCGGATCTCATCCAGTTCACCCTCGATCGACAGCCGACCGCCCTGCTCCCCGGCCACCCGTACACGGCTCATCCGCACCTGCGGCGCGGCGGCGTGCAGCCAGCCGCGCAGGCCCGGGTCGATGCGGTCGCTCAGCGCCAGGCCACGCAGCAGTGCGGTGGCATCGAGGTTGTCGCCGGACAGCGCGAACTGCTGGCCGCCGGCGATCAGCAGGCCGTCCAGCTGCTGGGTCCGGCCTTCCATGCCGATCCGCAACCGCGGCGCATCCGCCCGCCAGCCCCCCTTCACCCAGCGCCAGCGGGCGCGCAGCTGCAGGGTATCCAGGGCCAGCTGCGGGCGGGTACCGTCGGCCAGCGGTGCGCCGCGCAGGCGCACGCCCTGCAGGTCGGCATCGGAGGTCACCATCACCACTTTGTTGTCGCGCAGGTCCACCCAGGCATTGAACTCACCGGTGCCCTGCTGCAGCGACACGCCACCCGCCTTGAGCAGGCCGGACCAGGCGCGGAAATCCGCAGGATCAGCCGCCAGCCAGGCCTGCCCGTCGCCGTGGTGGCGGTCGAAATCCACCACGGCGGTCAGCGGCTGCGCGGCCGGGTCGGCCCAGGCGCGGGCGCCCACCCGCAGCCGCTGGCCGTTCACGCGCAGGCGCAGGTCGATGCGTGGCAGTTCGGCCTGCAGGCCGATCGACGGCGCATCCACGCTCAACCGGCCGCCGATCACCTGCAGTTCGCCGAGGCGTCGCAACGTGTCCAGTGGATCGCCGCCGCCAGCCTGCGGCAGGCCGCGCACCGACCAGCGCCCGTCGGCGGCACGCTGCAGCACCAGCGCCACGCCGCGCAGGCGCAGCTCGGTCAACGAGTGGCCCGGCAGCAGGCCGGCATACATCGACACCAGCACCTCGGCTTCGCCGATGCGCAGCCCCTCGCCGGCCCCGATGCGCAGGCCCTTGAGCTGCAGCAGCGGGCCGCGCCGGGTCCAGGCGGTGTCCAGCCCATCGAACCGGACCGGCTGACCGGCGCGCGCGCTCAGCCAGGCCGCCACCTTGTCCGGGTGCCGCTCGGCCAGGGGCAGCAGCTGACTGACGGTGCCCACCAGCACCGCCACGCAGACCAATACGATCGCCACGGCGTACACAGCATGGCGGCGAATCCTTCGCAGTCGCAGTCGAAGCGGCGTACTCATCGCAACGCGTGGACGCCCGCGCCGCGCGGCGCAGGCGGATGACGGTCAGAGCAGCACGACATCGAACTGCTCCTGCAGATACTGCTCGTCGGCCTGGAAGCGGATCGACTTGCCCAGGAATTCCTCCAGCTCTGCCACCGCCGAGGATTCCTCGTCGGTGATGCGCGCCACGACCTTGGTCGAGGCGATCACCAGCAGCCGCGCGGCATCGAACTGGCGCACGGCCCGGGTGATCTCGCGGAAGATCTCGTAGGTGACCGTTTCGGCGGTCTTGATCGAGCCGCGGCCGCTGCATTCCGGGCAGGGCTCGGACAGCTGCCGCTCCAGACTTTCCACGGTGCGCTTGCGGGTCATCTCCACCAGGCCCAGTGGCGAGAACTCGTACACGGTGGTTTTGGCATGGTCGCGGGCCAGTGCCTTTTCCAGGGTGCGGAGCACCTGGCGGCGGTGCTCGGCATCGTCCATGTCGATGAAGTCGATGATGATGATGCCGCCCAGGTTGCGCAGCCGCAGCTGGCGCGCCACGGCCTGTGCCGCCTCCAGGTTGGTGCGGAACACCGTCTCCTCGAGGTTGCGCTGGCCCAGGAACGAACCGGTGTTCACATCGATGGTGGTCATCGCCTCGGTCTGGTCGATCACCAGGTACCCGCCCGACTTGAGCGGCACCTGCTTGTCGAGCGCGCGACCGATCTCGTCCTCGACCCCGAACATGTCGAAGATCGGCCGGTCGCCGCTGTACAGCTCCAGCTTCTCGGCCAGCACCGGCATGTACTTGGCCACGAAGGCCTGCAGCTGGGCGAAGGTCTCCTTGGAGTCCACCTTGACCTTGTCCACGTCCTTGCGGATCAGGTCGCGCACCGAGCGCAGCGGCAGGCTCAGGTCTTCGTAGATCACGCTGCAGGGCGCGGCATCGCGGCCGCGCCGCTCGACCACGTTCCACACCCGCGACAGATAGGCCACGTCCTCGGCGATGGCTTCAGCGGGCTGGCCCTCGGCGTTGGTGCGCACGATGTAGCCGTAGCCGCCGTGCTGGGCCGACAGCTCGGTCACCAGGCTCTTCAGGCGGGCCCGTTCGGCCTCGTCCTCGATCCGGGCCGAGACCCCGACCACCTTGGACTGCGGCAGCAGCACCATGTAGCGCGAGGGAATGCTGATCTGGGTGGTCAGGCGCGCCCCCTTGGTGCCGATCGGGTCCTTGACCACCTGCACCACGATGTCCTGGCCGTCACGCAGCAGTTCCACGATCGGCACCGACGACGGCGGCGGCAGCGTGGTGCCTTCGGTATCGGCGCTGGCCACCGGGGCGGGCCGGATCACATCGTTGGCGTGCAGGAACGCGGCGCGCTCCAGCCCGACCTCGACGAACGCCGCCTGCATGCCCGGCATCACCCGCTGCACCTTGCCCTTGTAGATGTTGCCGACCACGCCACGACGCCAGCCGCGCTCGATGTGCAGTTCCTGCAGCATGCCGTTCTCGATGACGGCAACGCGCGTTTCGCGCGGGGTGACATTGACCAGGATTTCTTCAGACATGGACGACACCCTCCGTTGGCGTGGTGGAAGCAGCGGGCGGAACGCCAAACGCCTGCAGCAACTGCTCGGTCTGTTGCAGGGGCAATCCCATCACACCCGAATAGCTTCCCGCCAGATGGCGGATGTATCGTTCGGCGCCGCCCTGGATGGCATAGGCGCCGGCCTTGCCCATCGGCTCGCCGCTGGCCACGTAGGCTGCGATCGCGTCGTCGCCGATGTCGATGAAACTCACCTCCGACACCACCAGGACACTGTCGTGGCGGCCGGCCGCGGCCAGCGCCACCGCGGTCATCACCTGATGGGTACGCCCGGACAGGGCGCGCAGCATCGCGCGGGCATCGGCGGCATCGGCCGGCTTGCCGAACACGCGGCCGTCGAGCACCACCTCGGTATCCGAGCCAAGCACCACGGCCTGCGCGTCGTCGGCGACCAGCGCCAGACCCGCGCGCGCCTTGTCGGCCGCCACGCGCTGCACGTAGTCGGTGGCCGATTCGGCGGGGCCGCGGATTTCAGGCACGTCCAGGTCCAGCGCGCGGAAGGGCCGGTCCAGGCGCGCGAGCAGCTGGTTGCGTCGGGGAGATCGGGAGGCAAGATAAAACATCGCGGAAGCATAACCTGTGGCTACTGTCTGAATCGCGAGCAACCGTGTCGAAACGTGATCGACCCCGGCAAAGCTCACGACACGTTCATCGCCCCGACACCAACCTCAACGCCTTCACAAGGAGATGTACATGCGCCGCCATTCGTTGTCCCCCCTGCTGCTTGCCCTGTCCCTTGCCCTGGGAACCTCGATGACCGCACACGCCCAGTCCCAGCCCGCCGTTGCCGTCGCAGCCGACGGCACCCTGCTCAATATCTCGGCCAACGCCGAGGCCCGGCGCGTGCCCGACGTGGCCACGCTCTCGGCCGGCGTGGTCACCCAGGCCGTCGATGGCAACACCGCCATGCGACAGAACGCCGAACAGATGGTCAAGGTGCTGGCGGCGATCAAGGCCGCCGGCATCGCCGAGCGCGACGTGCAGACCAGCGGCGTCAACCTCAGCCCGCAGTACCGATATGCGGACAATGAAGCGCCGAAGATCACCGGCTACCAGGCCAGCAACACGGTCAGCCTGAAGGTCCGCGACATCGCCAAGCTCGGCAAGGTGCTCGATGCGCTGGCCGCGCAGGGCGCCAACCAGATCAACGGCCCGCAGTTCGAGATCGACCAGCCCGAGCCGGTGTACGACGAGGCCCGCCTGGCCGCACTGAAGAAGGCCCAGGCCCGCGCCGAGACCTATTCCAAGTCGCTCGGCCTGCGCGTGCGCCGCATTGTCAGCATCTCTGAAAGCGGTGGCGGCAACTTCCGCCCGGTGATGATGCGTGCCGCCGCTGCGCCGATGGCCGCCGACGTCGCCACCCCTGTCTCGCCGGGCGAATCGACCGTCTCGGTCAACCTGGACGTGGTCTTCGACCTCGGTCGCTGAGCCTGCCGCCACGCGGTTCCCACGACGGCGCCCCAGGGCGCCGTCGTGCTGTCCCGCGCCGGTTCCTGAGCGCCAGTGAAACGGCTCCCCCGCGCATGGCTTCCGGGGCATGCCCTGCTCCGGTATTGCTGTCATTGCGCGGCCTCCTCTCAACCCCGCAGGCCGCGCTGGCACGTTGATGTTCCCGCACATCTGGCAAGGAGAGTGGAGCATGGTCCGTACGCAGCCCCCCGTGATGCCCCTGCAACTCGATGTTTCCCGCGTGCTCGGTTGGAGCACGGCGCTGGCCCTGCACGTGCTGGCCTTGATGCTGCTGCTGATTCCGGCCGCGTACGTGGCCGCGCCTGCCCAGCGCGACCGCCTGTCCGTGCGCTGGATGACCGCCACGCCCACCCCGCCGGTGCCGCCACCGGACATCGTGACCGTCGACCCGACGCCGCCGAAGCCCGCCCCGGCGGTCCCGACGCCACGGGTCGCGCCGCCGCAGGCCCCGCCGACCGCCAGCGCCGACGATCGCCTGGCCGTGCCGCCGCTGCCGGCCAGCGAGCCGGCCATGCCCTCGCTGGAGCCGTCCACCGCCGTCAGCGGCGGGCCACCCGCGCTGGGCGTGCAGCTGCAGTACCGCAGCGCGCCGCCACCGGCCTATCCGATCCAGGCCATTCGCGACGGTCAGCAGGGCACGGTGCTGCTGCGGGTCCGGGTGGGTACCGACGGCCGCCCCAGCGAGGTGACGATCGAGCGCAGCAGCGGCTCGCGCACCCTGGACAGCGCCGCCCGCCTGCAGGTACTGCGCCACTGGCGCTTCGTCCCGGCCATGCGTGACGGCCAGGCAGTGGTCGCCGACGGCCTGGTGCCGGTGGACTTCTCGCTGCCCCGATGAGTCCATACGGCGGGGCGCCTGGACGACGCCCCGCCCATTTCCCGACGGACGGCGTGGCGGGTTAAGCAATTTTTCACACTTACGTCACCTGCTGGAAACCTAGATTGGCGCCGTCGGCCGCCGTCCCGGTGCCGATCTTTCGCCATCGTAGGTTTTCCAGTCAGGAGAGAAGCTGTGAAACACCCGGTCCAACGGCTCGACAGCAGCCGCCGCAATACTCTGGCCCATTCCATTTCCACCTCCCTGACCGGCAGCATGCTGCTGCTGGCGGGCGCACTGGCCAGCTCTTCTGCCTTCGCCCAGGAGCAGGCCACCAACCTGGACCGGATCACGGTCACGGGTTCCAACATTCCGCGCACCAACACCGAGACCCCCTCCCCGGTGCAGGTGGTGACCCGCCAGGAAATCGACCGCACCGGCAAGACCACGGTGGCCGAGTACCTGCAGACGCTCACCGCCGACGGCGCCGGCTCCATCCCCAAGACCTTCGGCAACGGCTTTGCCGGCGGCGGCGCCGGCATCTCGCTGCGCGGCCTGGGCGCCGGCTCCACGCTGGTGCTGTTGAATGGCCGCCGCATGGCCACCTATGGCCTGGCCGATGACGGCCAGAAGGTCTTCACCGACCTGAGCACCATCCCGCTGGACGCGGTGGAGCGCATCGAAGTCCTCAAGGACGGCGCCTCGGCCATCTACGGGTCGGACGCCATCGCCGGCGTGGTCAACATCATCCTGCGCAGCGACTTCAACGGCGCCATCCTGCGCGCGTCCTACGGCCTGTCCGGCGACAGCGACGGCGATGCCAAGAAGGCCACGCTGACCGCCGGTACCGGCGACCTGGCCACCGATGGCTGGAACGCGTTCTTCAGCCTTGACGTGGGCAAGACCGACGCCATCAAGATCAGCGACCGCAAGAACCGCAAGTGGATCGGCACCGGCGACATCCGCCGCTGGGGCTACGATGCCGGCGATGCGCAGTTCCTCGGTGGCGCCTACCTCAGCGGCGGCACCGCCGGCGGCACCGGCCCGAACGGCTCGGTGTTCGACAGCACCGGCCATCTGGTCGCCCTGCCCGGCTGCGCCGGCCTGACCACCATTCCCGGCCAGACCGATGCCACCGCCCAGGCCCAGGGCTGCCTGTGGGATCCGGCGCAGCAGTTCCGCGACCTGACCCCCGAAGAGAAGTACGTCAACGTGTTCGGCCGTGCCAGCTTCGCCTTCGGCGAAGGCGGCGAGGTCTACACCGAGATCGGCTACTCCAAGAAGGAGACCGTGTTCTCCAATACGCCGTCCGGCGTGTCCGGCGGCTGGGGCTATCCCGGTGGCCCGGTCAATGCCAACAGCGGCCCGGGCGCCACGGTGCTCGGCCCCACCCACCCGGACAACCCGATTCCCGGCCAGGCCTCGCGCCTGCGCTACTCGGCCTGGGACGTGGGTCCGCGCGTCACCAACAACACCAACGAGTTCAACCGCTTCCTGGTCGGCGTCAAGGGCAACTGGGGTGAGTGGAGCTACGACACCGCCTACCTGCATTCGGGTACCGACCTGACCAACAAGCGCACCGGCTTCCTGCGTTACAGCGCGGTCCGCTGTGCGCTGGGCGACCCGAACTGCGCCGGCGGCGTGTGGCGCATCGGCGACAACGCCGGGCAGAACACGCAGGCGCTGTATGACTTCATCTCCCCGACCATCAGCGCACGCGCCAAGTCCAGCCTGGACATGTTCGATTTCACCGTGTCGCGCAGCCTGATGGACCTCAAGGGCGGCCCGCTCGGCCTGGCCCTGGGTACCGAATGGCGTCGTACCAGCAACAGCCTGACCCCGCAGACCTACACCGACGTGGGCGACATCATCGGCCTGGGCTACTCGGCCTATGACGGCACCCAGAACGTGTACGCCGGCTACGTCGAACTGTCCGCACCGGTGCTGGAGCAGCTGGAACTGTCCGCCGCCGTCCGCTACGACAAGTACGAAAGCGGCGAAGGCAAGGCAACGCCGAAGCTGGGCGTGAAGTGGACCCCGGTCGACTGGGTGGCGCTGCGCGCCAGCTACGCCGAAGGCTTCCGTGCCCCCAACCCGGCTGAAAACGGTGACGGTGGCCTGGCCGCCTTCTCCAACGCCCGCGATCCGGCCCGCTGCGCCGCCAGCGGCAACGATCCGGCCGAGTGCGGCGCCCGTCAGGTCGCCATCATCACCCGTCCCAACCCGGGCCTGAAGCCGGAGGAGTCCAAGAGCTACTCGGTGGGCATCGTGCTGCAGCCGACCTCCACCACCTCGCTGACCGTCGATGCGTGGGAAATCAAGCGCACCAACGAAATCGCCCAGGGCAGCACCGCCGACGCGATCGCCGCCGGCAATGTTCTGCGCGACAGCAACAACCTCAACGGGGTGCCGAACACCGGTACGATCCTGGCCGTCAACACCGCCTACGTGAACGCCAACTCGTCGCGCGTGCGTGGTATCGACACCGACATCCGCCAGACCTTCGACCTCGGTCCGGGCCAGCTCGAGCTGGACATGCAGTGGAGCCACGTGCTCAAGTTCGAGCGCACCGAAGGCAGCAGCACCGTCGATTACGTGGGCACCCACGGCAACTGCGATGTGACCAACTGCATCGGCACGCCGCAGGACCGCATCAACTTCGGCACCACCTGGAAGCAGGGCAACTGGAGCGTGAGCGGCGTCGCCAACTACATCTCCAGCCTGGACAACAAGGATGCCCGCGGCGGTTCGTACCTGGCCTTCTACGAAGACGGTACGCCGGTCGAGAAGATCTCCTCGTTCACCACCTTCGACCTGTCCGGTCGCTGGAACGTGACCGAAGCGTTCGAACTCAACGCCTCGGTGCAGAACGTGTTCGACAGGATCGCTCCGCTGGATCCGAGCACCTACGGCGCGGTCAACTACAACCCGCTGCACTTCAGCGGCGCGGTTGGCCGTTACTTCACCGTCGGCGCCAAGTACACCTTCAACTGATCCACCGCACGTAGCGAGCAGAAAGCCCGGGCATTGCCCGGGCTTTTTGTTGGCGCCCGCGCAGAGCCGGGTCCTACCCGGCTGCTCTGCGCGCATCCCCCACCACGATCAGTGCCGCGCTGCACGGAGCCAGCCGACCCGCGGTCGGCGCTACCAGCGATGCAAAAAAAAACCTCGCATCGCTGCGAGGCTTTTCAAAACTTGGCGCCCGAAGTTGGACTCGAACCAACGACCCCCTGATTAACAGTCAAGTGCTCTAACCGGCTGAGCTATTCGGGCGGGGTGCGCATTGTAACCAGTTTTTCGCAGGATGTAACCCGTTTTTCCGCAATTCGCTCGCGCTCGATGTCACGCCCGATGATACGGGTGGTTGGCCAGCATCGCCGCGGCGCGGTACAGCTGCTCGGCCACCACCAGGCGCACCAGCATGTGCGGCAGCGTCAGCGGCCCGATCGACCAGGTTTCATCTGCCAGCGCGGACACCTCCGGCGAGTGGCCTTCCGGCCCGCCGATCAGGAACGCCATGTCCCTGCCCTGTCCGCGCCAGTGCTCAAGACGCTGTGCCAGCTGCTCGGAGCTGAGCTGGCGGCCCGGCACGTCCAATGCCACCACATAGGCATTCTTCGGCAGGGCCGCGATCACCCGCTTGCCCTCGTCCTCCGTTGCACGGCGCGCGTCGCGGCCCTTGCCACGCAATCCAGGCTCGATCTCCACCAGCTCGAACGGCAGCCAGTGCGACAGCCGTTTCTGGTACTCGGCAAAGCCCTGCGCGACCCAGGCGGGCGCGCGTTCTCCGGTGGCGATCAACCTGGCTTTCATCTCACTGCTCCTGCTGGCGGCAGGTCTGCCGCAAAAACGACAACGGCGCCCTCGGCGCCGTTGTCCCGATCCACACCTGCGGCATCAGCGCGCGGCGTAGTCGTCTTCTTCGTCCGCGTCGTCGAGCAGGCTCGGCGGCTGGTCGCCGACCGTCCACAGGCGCTCCAGCGCATAGAACTCGCGCACGCGCGGCAGCATCACGTGGACAATCACGTCGCCCAGGTCGACCAGCACCCACTCCGCTTCGCGCTCACCTTCCACGCCCAGCGGCATCACGCCCAGCTGCTTGGCGAACTTCACCACCTCATCGGCGATCGACTTCACATGGCGGCTGGACGTGCCCGACGCGATCACCATGTAATCGGCGACGCTGGACTTGCCGATCACGTCGATCTCGACGAGATCCTTGGCCTTCAGTTCTTCGGTGGCCTTGCGCACGCACTCCAGCAACTGATCGTTGGACGGTGCGGGGCTGGGCAGTTGGACCTTGATGGTCTGGGGCTGGGGTTGGTTGCTCAAAGCGGGGAGACTCGATAAATGTGGGGCCGATTATACGGGGCGATGGGCGCCCGCGTATTCACGTCCGGGATGCGCCGTACAGGCCGCGGTCGGCGATGTACCCGGCCACCGCCGGCGGCACCAGCGCCTGCCACGGCCCTCCGGCCTGGATCTGCTCGCGCACGCGGGTGGCCGACTCGGGCCGCAGCGGGGCCTCCAGCCGCAGCACGCGGCCGCCGGGCGTTTCCAGCAGGTCCTGCTCGCGTCGGGTCCAGCGCCCCTGCAAGGCCTGCGCGAGGGCCGGCGGCAGGGCCCGGTCCAGGGCGCTGCCCTGGCGATCAGCCACAATGAAGTGGGCCAGCCCGAACAGGGCCTCCCACTGGTGCCACTGCGGCAGCCCCAGCAGGCTGTCGGCGCCCACCAGCCATGCCAGCGGCCGTTGCGGCCCCAACACCTCGCGCAGTTCGCGCAACGTGTCCACGGTGTAGGACGGCACGCCAGGCAGGCGCTCGGCGCGCTCCAGTTCCTGCCGGTCCAGCAGCAGTCCCGGCTCGCCGTCGATCGCCAGGGCCAACATCGTGGCGCGATCGGCCGCCAACGCGCCCGGTACGGCCCGGTGCGGCGGATCGGCCGCCGGCAGCAGGCGAACCGCCACCTGCAGCTGGTCGCGTGCCGCCCGTGCGATGGCCAGGTGGCCCAGGTGCACCGGATCGAACGTGCCGCCGTAATAGATGCGCAGCGGCATCGGTCAGGCGCGCGCCAGCAGGCGCACGGCGCGGGCCTCGGCCACGGCCAGCAGCAGCCGCTCCAGCGCCAGCCAGGCGTCGCCGTCGGCGCGTCCCTTGGCGATGCGGTCCACCAACCCGGCCTCGGCCACAAACCGCTCCCAGCGCTTGGGCTCGGGGTGGCGCTGCAAGGCGCGCTTGAAGGGCGCCTGGCGCGACTCCCAGATGCCACGGCTCTTCATTTCGGCGGCCAGGTTGCCACCCCGCGCCTGCACCCGCGCCAGCCCGGCCGTGGCCAGCAGTTCGCGGATCACGATCGGGGTCAGCGCCGCCACGGCTTCGCCTTCGCCGCGCAGGCCGGCGAGCATGCGCAGGACCGCCGCTGGCTGCCCGGAGAAGGTGGCTTCCACCAGCCGGAACACGTCATAGCGGGCGGCATCGGCCACCAGCGACTCCATCGTCTCCACGTCCAGGGTCTGGCCCTTGGCGAGCAGCGCGAGCTTGTCGATTTCCTGCGCGGCCGCCAGCAGATTGCCTTCCACCCGCTCGGCCAGCCGCTGCACGGCCGGCGGATCGGCGCGCAGGCCGTGCTGGCGCAGGCGGCGCTCGATCCAGTCGGGCAGCTCGTGGGGTTTGATCGCCCAGGCCACGGACAGCACGCCGACGCGGCCCACCGCCTCGGCCCACTTGCCCTGGTGGGCCTTGCTCCAGTCATTGCAGGTGATCAGCAGGATCACGTCCGGCGCGGGGTTGGCACAGAACTGGCTGATCACTTCCGCGCCGTCCTTGCCCGGCTTCCCGCTGGGCAGGCGCAGCTCCACCAGGCGCCTGGCACTGAACAGGCTCGGCGCATTGAACGTCGCATCGAGCTGGTTCCAGTCGAAATCGCGGCCGTCGGCGTCAAACACCTCACGTTCGCTGATGCCGTCCCGCCGCGCACGGGCGCGTACCGCATCAGCCGCCTCCAGCACACGCAGGGTTTCCGGCCCGGCAATCAGATACACCGGCAGCAGGGCCTGGCTGGCCGGCTGGCTGGCAAGCTGTTCGGGGCGCAGTTCCATGCCGGTGCCCGGTCCGTGCGGACCGGGTCAGTTGCCCTGCGGCGGATCGACCGGCTGGGCCGGCGTCGCCGCCGGTTCACCCGGCTTGGCCGACAGTCGGCCGTGTTCCATCTCGGCACGCACCACGCTGTCGATGCGGCGCAGGATCGACGCGGACATCTCCCGGCGCAGTTCATCGGCGAGGATCTCGCGCTCGGTGGTCGTACCGGTGGCGTCGGTGGGCGGCGACACGTAGTCGCGCGACAGTTCGATCACCTGCTGCGGCACCAGCACGCTGCCGTCTTCGCGGCGGAACACGAAAATCACCGCGTAGCGCAGGCTGTATTCCTGGGCGCGGCCCTGCGCGTCGATGGCGATCGGCAGGTCGCCCCAACGCTCGGACACCACCTGCAGCTGTGCCACCGGCACACCGTCGGTGCTGTCATCGACACTGTCGGCATCGGCGACCACCGCGCCGGAAGACTGCAGCCCGCGACGGAGCAGCTTGGCCAGCTCGCTGTACGGGGCAGTGGAAACCACCTTCACCGCCGCCGCATCGGCCGGCAGCATCAGCTTGTTGCGCAGATGGAAGCCACAGCCGGCAAGGGTGGTGGTCAGAACGAGAGCAAGCAGGAATCGGGTCATGGGCACAGTCTGGGGGAGCCGGGCGGGCGCGGCAACAGGCATAGAAGATGCCCGATGCCGCGTGAACGTCGGTTGAGACCGGAGGCAGGGTTCGTGACCGCCCTCAGGCGGCCACGATGTTCACGATCTTGCCGGGCACGATGATGATCTTGCGCACGGTCAGGCCGTCGAGGAACTTGGCCGCATTCGGCTCGGCCAGACCCAGCGCCTCGATCTGGTCACGCGTTGCATCGGCGGCCACTTCGATGGTGCCACGCAGCTTGCCGTTGACCTGCACCGCCAACGTCACCGCATCACGCACCAGTGCACCGGCATCGACCTGCGGGAACGCCTGGTCTTCCAGCAGCGTCTCGGCGTTGCCCAGCACCTGCCACAGCGCATGGCTGGCATGCGGAGTGATCGGGTTGAGCAGCAGCACGGCCGCCTGCAGTGCTTCCTGGCGGACCGCACGGCCCTGTGCGGAAACATCATCGAACCTGGCCAGCGCGTTCATCAGTTCCATCACCGCGGCGATGGCGGTGTTGAAGCTGTGGCGGCGGCCGTAGTCGTCGCCAACCTTGCCGATGGTTTCGTGGGTCTTGCGACGCAGCGCCTTCTGCTCGGCGTTCAGCGCGGCCGCATCCAGCGCCGGTGCCTGGCCGTCGGCCGCATGCTTCTGCACCTGCGCCCACAGGCGGCGCAGGAAGCGGGCCATGCCATCCACGCCGGCTTCGTTCCATTCCAGCGACTGTTCCGGCGGGGCGGCGAACATCGAGAACAGGCGCACCGTGTCGGCGCCGTACTTGCTGACCATCGCCTGCGGGTCCACGCCGTTGTTCTTGGACTTGGACATCTTCTCGGTGCCGCCGATCTCCACCGGCAGGCCGTCGGCGATCAGCGTGGCGCCGGTGATGCGGCCGCGCTCATCGCGCTGTACGTTCACGTCGGCCGGATTGATCCAGTCCTTGTCCTTCGGATTCTCCGCGTTCCAGCGGTAGTAGGACTCGGCGATCACCATGCCCTGGCACAGCAGGTTCTGCGCCGGCTCGTTGCTGTCCACCATGCGCGCATCACGCAGCAGCTTGTGGAAGAAGCGGAAGTACATCAGGTGCAGGATCGCGTGTTCGATGCCACCGATGTACTGGTCCACCGGCAGCCAGTAGTTGCCGCGCTTGTCCACCGCATCACGGGCGCCCGGCGAGGTGTAACGGGCGTAGTACCAGCTCGACTCCATGAAGGTGTCGAAGGTGTCGGTCTCGCGCTCGGCCGCGCCGCCGCAGTCGGGGCAGGTGGTCTTGCGCCATTCCGGATCGGCCTTGATCGGCGAACCGGTGCCGACGAAGCTGACGTCTTCAGGCAGCACCACCGGCAGCTGTTCTTCCGGCACCGGCAACGCACCGCACTTGGGGCAGTAGATCACCGGAATCGGGCACCCCCAGTAGCGCTGGCGGCTCACGCCCCAGTCGCGCAGGCGGTAGTTCACGCGGCGCTGGCCCTGGGCCTTGCGCTCGAACCGTTCGGCCAGCGCCTCGAAGGCGCCCTGGAAATCCAGGCCGTCGAACTCGTCGGAGTTGATCAGTTCGGTCTCGCGGGTCTTGTCCCCGTACCAGTCCTGCCAGCGCGTCGCGTCGTAGGCGCCCTCGTCCTTGCGCGGCGACTTCAGCGCGATGACCTGGCGGATCGGCAGGTTGTACTTGTTGGCAAATTCATTGTCGCGCTGGTCATGGCCCGGTACGGCCATCACCGCGCCGGTGCCATAGCCCATCAGCACGAAATTGGCGACCCACACCGGGACCTGGGCCCCGGTGACCGGATGCACGGCGCGCAGGCCGGTATCCATGCCGCGCTTCTCCTGGGTTTCCAGTTCGGCCTCGGAGACGCCACCCTGCTTCATTTCGGCCAGCAGTGCGGCCAGCGCCGGGTTCGACTTCGCCGCGTGCTGGGCCAGCGGATGTTCGCCGGCGATCGACACAAAGGTCACGCCCATCACCGTGTCCGGGCGCGTGGTGAACACCCGCAGCGGGTCCAGCGCGCTGCCGTCCACGTCGCGCACGTCGAACTGGATTTCCAGCCCTTCGGAGCGGCCGATCCAGTTGCGCTGCATGGTCTTGACCGACTCCGGCCAGCCCGGCAGCTCATCCAGGCCGTCCAGCAGTTCCTGGGCGTAATCGGTGATGCGCAGGAACCACTGCGGAATCTCGCGTTTCTCCACCAGGGCACCGGAGCGCCAGCCACGCCCGTCGATGACCTGTTCGTTGGCCAGCACGGTCTGGTCGATCGGGTCCCAGTTCACCACCGCGTTGCGGCGGTAGGCCAGGCCCTTGCGCATCAGACGGGTGAACATGCGCTGTTCGTGCACGTAGTACTCGGGCGTGCAGGTGGCGAATTCGCGCGACCAGTCGATCGCATAGCCCAGCGATTTGAGCTGGCTGCGCATGTGGCCGATGTTGGCGTAGGTCCACTTGGCCGGCGCCGTCTTGTTCTTGATCGCCGCGTTCTCGGCCGGCAGGCCGAACGCATCCCAGCCCATCGGCTGCAGCACGTTGTGGCCGGTCATCCGCTTGTAGCGGCTGATCACGTCACCGATCGTGTAGTTGCGCACATGGCCCATGTGCAGCGCACCGGACGGGTACGGCAGCATCGACAGACAGTAGAACTTCGGCTTGTCCGAAGACTCGTTGACCTCGAAGGCACGGGTGGCGTCCCAGAATTTCTGGGCGACGGATTCAACCTGCTGCGGGTCGTAGACGTTGGGTTCGACGCTGGTCATGGAAACACGGATGCGGCGGCAAAGCGGCACAGGGTACCGCAGTGCGGCAAAGGGCTCCAATCGGCGCGATCATCTGCCCTCGCCGAAAAGGTCATCTCGTTGAATTGTCAGGAGATTGAGCGGAAACGGCAACGACGTGCGCAGCGCGGGATGCGCTCAGGGCCGCAGCGCCGCAGGGGCCAGCGGCAGTGCGGCCGCCAGCCAGACCAGCCAGCCGCCGAACGCCAGCAGCTGGGCCAGCGGGCCCGGCAGCAGCGCGGGCAGCACGAACGCGGCCAGCAGCACCGTCGTCCCACCGGCCAGGTGCAGCTGGGCCGCACGGCGCCAGCCGGAAAGCGACCAGGCGCCCCCGGCGGTCATCAGCGCGCCCGGCACGAAGGCCAGCACCCACACCATCCACGCGCTGGCGTGGTAACGGCTGGCCATGCTGTCGATGTCGTCGGCATCCAGCGGCAGCAGCCCCATCGCGGCGAAGGCCAACGCGGCCAGCATCAGCATCTGCACCCCCACCCGCAGCGGCCACGGCGCGGTGCGCGGCACGCGCAGCAGCAGGCAGAACGCCACCCCGGCTGCCAGCAGGCCCGGCAGCAGCAGGGTCACCAGGCTGAAGGCACGCCCGTGCGGCACCCCCAAGGCACCGAGCAGGGCCAACGGATGGCGCATCGGATCGAACGCGGGCAGGGCCAGCGCGAACCCCGTCGCCGCCAGCACGAATACCGCCGCGGCCGCCGCCCCCAGCCCCTGTTCCCAGCGTTTTGCAGCCTGCATCGTCACTCCGGAAGTCGCCGGACGTCCCGGCCTTGCCTACCGGACGCATTGTCTCCGGTTTGCCGCGGACGCGGCAGTGGGGTTGCGTCGGGCGGGCGGCGGCACCATACACTCGGTTACCTGTTTCCCGTTGATATCCGACCATGAGCGATCTTTCCTACGTCTTTGACGCCACCACCGAGTCTTTTGAAGTCCAGGTCCTGCAGAAGTCCCTGCAGACCCCGGTGCTGGTGGACTTCTGGGCCACCTGGTGCGGCCCGTGCAAGACCCTGGGCCCGATGCTGGAAAAGCTGGCGGGCGAGTACAACGGTGCGTTCGAACTGGCCAAGGTGGACGTTGATCAGGAGCAGCAGATCGCCGCCGCCTTCCAGATCCGCTCGGTGCCCACCGTCTTTCTGGTCAAGGGCGGCCAGATCGTCGACGGTTTCCCGGGAGCGGTGCCGGAAGGCCAGCTGCGCGAGTTCCTGGCCCAGCACGGCGTGGTGCCGGCAGCCCCTGCCGACGCGGCCGCCGCCGAAGACGAGCCGGCACCGCTGGATCCGCAGGCCCAGGTGGACGTGCTGCGCGCGGCGATCGCCGCCGAGCCGGACAAGGAAGAGCTGAAGCTCGACCTGGCGCTGGCCCTGCTGCAGACCGGAGCCACCGCCGAAGCCAGCGCGCTGATCGATGCACTGCCGGCCAACCTGTCCACCGATGACCGCGCCGTGCGTGCCCGCGCGCGTCTGGACTTCGCCAGCGCCCTGCAGGACGCGCCACCTGCCGATGTGCTGGACGCGCGCATCACCGCCGATGGCGATGACCTGCAGGCGCGCCATCTGCGCGGTGTGCAGCAGCTGCTGGCCGGCGAGGACGAGGCGGCATTGGCGCAGTTCCTGGAGATGCTGCGGCGCGACCGCACCTACGATGATGGCCGCCCGCGCAAACTGCTGATCGACGCCTTCAAGGTCATCCAGGACGACGATCTGGTGGGCCGCTACCGCCGCCGCATGGCCTCGCTGCTGTTCTGAGGCGGCTGCGTTCAGAAACCCTGCACGGGTCCCGGGCAATAATGAATTGCGGCCCAGTGGAGGCCGCGATCCATTCGGGGGGATGAGGTCTGGGCCATTGGGGCCCACATGGCTGAGCCCCGCTTCGCAGGGCGCCATCGACCGTGAGATTGACCATTCCGCCGCACCGCTTCCCCCGTACCGTGCGCAGCCTGCTGCTGGCCCTGCTGTTGCTGTCCCCCCTGCCCCTGCTGGCGCAGGACTGGCACTACCGGGTGCGTCCCGGCGACACCCTCTGGGACCTGGCCACCCTGTACCTCAAGCCTGAAGTGGAGTGGGAACGACTGCAGCGGCACAACCGCGTGGATGACCCCTACCGGCTGCCGCCGGGCACCCAACTGGGGTTCCCGGTCGCGTGGCTGCGGGTGCAGCCCGCTCCGGCCCGGGTGGTGGCGGTACGTGGCCCGGTGCAGGCGGGCACGACGGCTGGCCGTGGCACGCTGCGCGCGCTGAAGGAAGGCGATCTGCTGGGCATCGGCGAAGAAGTCGAAACCGGCGCCGACGCCAGCGTCACCCTCGAATTCGCCGATGCCTCCCGGCTGCAGCTGCGCGAGGGCTCGCGTCTGCGCCTGGACCAGCTCAGCCGCTATGGACGCACCGGCATGGTCGATACCCGCCTGCGCCTGGAACAGGGTCGCGCCAGCAACCGGGTCACCCCGGCGCGCGGCCCGGCCTCCCGATACATCATCGATGCGCCGACGGCCACCAGCAGCGTGCGCGGCACGGTGTTCCGGGTGAGCGCGGGCCAGCACGGCCAGGGCGCCTCCACCGAAGTGGTCCAGGGGCGTGTGCAGGTCGGCAATCGTGCCGGCCAGCGCCTCGTCGCCCACGGCCAGGCCACCCGGACGCCCTCGGCGCTGACCCGCCCGGCGCCGCTGGAAGCGCTGCTGCCGGCTCCGCACCTGGACATCGCGCACACCCGGCTGGAGCCATTGCCGGCCCGGTTGGCCTGGGCGCCGGTCGACGGCGCCGCCGGCTACCGCATCGAGATCGTGCGCGCCGACCAGCCCGACGTGCTGCTGGCCGCGCAGGACAGCCCTGCCACCACCGCCACCTTCGACGACCTTCCCGCAGGCACCCTGCGCGTGCTGCTGCGCGCGGTCAGCGCCGACGGCGTGGAAGGCCTGGACAGCGAGCGCGACTTCATCGTCCGCGACCAGCCGGTCGCCCCGATCACCGTGCGCCCGCGCCACGCCGAGATCGTGAACAGCACGCGCCCGCGCTTCGAATGGGGACAGGTACCCGACGCCGCGGCCAGCGTGCTGCAGATCGCCAGCGACCCGCAGTTCGTCTCGCCCCTGGTGGAGCAGGACACCACGTCCACCCACCTGCGTCCCGCGCAGCCGCTGCCACCGGGCACGTACTACTGGCGCGTCGCCTCCCGGGACCGCAACGGCCATCAGGGCCGCTTCGGCCAGACGCTGCCGCTGACCCTGACCGACACCCCCGTCGATCCGGCGCTGCAACCGCCGGAGGCAGCCAAAGGCCAGCTGACCCTGCGCTGGCAGGCAGGCGAGCCGGGCCAGCGCTACCGCGTGCAGCTTGATCGCAAGGGCGACTTCGCCCGGCCGCTGCTGGACCGCGAGGTCGACCAGCCGGAAGTCACGCTCAAGCGCCCGTGGCACGGCAACCTGCACGTGCGCGTGCAGTACATCGAGGACGATGGCTACGCCGGGCCGTTCTCGGCACCGCAGCAGATCGCGCTGCCATGCCGCACCTGCTATGGCGCCGGCGGCGGTGCCCTGCTGCTGTGGCTGCTGCTGTGAAACCGCTGCACCTGTCATGGCCGGGCCGGTCGGTGCTGGCACTGGCGATGGCAGCGCTCGCGGTTGCCGCAAGCCACTGGCACTGGTTCTGGACGCAGGACGAAGCGGTGTACGACACCTATGTCGGCGGATGGGACTACCCGCCCGACCCGCGCCTGCTGATCGTGGCCATCGACGACGCCAGCCTGCAGCAGCTCGGCCAATGGCCGTGGCCGCGAGCCACCCATGCGCGCCTGCTCGACCGCCTGACCCAGGCCGGTGCAGGGCGTGTCGCCCTGGACCTGATGCTGTCCGAGCCAGACCGCCGTGACGCCGCACAGGATGCCGAGCTGGCCGCGGCGATCCGCCGCAACGGCAAGGTAGTGCTGCCGGTTCTCGCCGCGCCGAGCAGCGGGCCACGCATGGCCGAGGAACTGCTGCCGATCCCGCTGATCGCCGCCAACGCCGCCACCCTCGGCCACAGTGACATCGAGGTGGACGCCGACGGCGTGGCCCGCGGGCTGTACCTCACTGCCGGCATCGGCTCACCACACTGGCCCGCGCTGGGACTGGCGCTGGCCGATGTGCGCGGCCCGTTGCCCGGGCTGCGCGATGGCGGCACCGACGTCTCCTCGCCGTACCAGTGGCGGCGCGACCATTACGTGCGGGTGCGCTACGCCGGCCCGCCGGATCGCTTCCCGCAGGTGTCCTATGTGGACGTGCTCAACGGCACCGTGGACCCGGCGCTGCTGCGCGGCCGGCTGGTGATGGTGGGCATGACCGCCAGTGGCATCGCCCCGCCCCTGCTCACCCCGACCACGCGCGAGCGCTGGATGAGCGGCAGTGAATACCAGGCCAACGTCGCCTCGATGATGCTCGATGACAAGGTCATCCGCGTGCTGCCCGCCGCGTGGCAGAACGGCCTGACCGGCCTGCTGGTGGCGCTCTGCTGCCTCGCCCTGACCCTGCCGCGGGCGTGGCTGGGCGCACTGCTGGCGTTGCCGGTGGCGCTGCTGCTCAGCCTGGCCCTGCTGCGTGGCGGCAACCTGTGGTTCGCTCCGGCAGCCAGCCTGGTCGGCATGCTGCTGGTGATCGCGGCGTGGGCCGTATGGCGGGTCAGCGCGTGGCGCCGGCAGGCCAACAGCGATGCGCTGACCGGGCTCGGCAACCGGCTGCGCTTCGAGCAGGCTCTGCAGCAGGAGCACGATGCCGGCCGCCGGACCTGCCGCCCGCTCAGCCTGATCCTGATCGATGTGGACCATTTCAAGCGCCACAACGACCTCTACGGGCACCAGGCCGGCGACGACCTGCTACGCCGCATCGCACACGAAATCGGCGCGCACGCGCGGCGCCCGCGCGACATGGCGGCACGGTTCGGCGGCGACGAGTTCGCCCTGATCCTGCCCGACACCGGCGCGGATGGCGCGGTACAGGTGGTACAGGACCTGATCGCCGGGGTGCAGCAGCTGGAGATTCCGACCGGCCGCGGCGACATCGCCCGGATCACCCTCACCGTCGGCGTGTACACCCGGGTACCGGCCGCGCAGAGCGAACCGCGGCACTTCTTCGAGGGCGCCGATGTCGCCCTGTATCGCGCCAAGGCCGCCGGGCGCAATGGGTATGCGGTGGACGACGGCGGCACGGCCTGACCCGCACGGGCGCCACCATACGCATACGAATGTTAGACTCCGGACCCTCCTCCCTGCGCGACCGGACCCGATGGACGCCCGCCTGTTCCGCCACGGCATCAACCTGTGGCCCCCTTTTCTGTTCACCGGCATCCACGTCACCGACGTTGCCGCCGATTACCGCTACGTGCGGGTCGAACTGCGCATGCGCCCGTGGAACCGCAACTATGTCGGCACCCATTTCGGCGGCAGCCTGTTTGCGATGACCGATCCGTTCTGGATGCTCACGGTGATGCAGAACCTGGGCCGCGACTACTACGTGTGGGACCGCGCCGGCGAGATTGAATTCCTCAAGCCCGGGCGCGGCACGGTCACGGCCGAGTTCCGCCTCGACGAGGCCCTGCTGGCGCAGTTGCGCGCCGCCACGGCGGGCGGCGAGAAATACCTGCACTGGTTCAGCAACGACATCCTCGATGCCCAGGGCGAGGTGGTGGCGCGCGTGCGCAAGCAGGTGTACCTGCGCCTCAAACCCGACGCGCGCGGGGCAGGCAAGGCGGCTCCCTGAGCGATCGCCGACGCGCCCCGTCAGGGCGCCGTGGCCGGCATCGGCACCTGCAGCATCGCCGTGATCCCTTCATCCGGCCGGGCCGTGGCACGGCGCGGAATCTGCAGCCAGCGGCCGTCGGGGCTGAGCACCGGGGTGCGGGCGGAGGAGCGCATCGACGCGGGCAGCCGCGGCAGTGCCTGCGCCGGCGGATCGGCTTGCTGGCGGAGCCAGCGCTGGGCGGCGACCAGGCGCAGCATCGCCGCACTGTCCTGCGCACGATCCGCATAGGGTCGCATCGTCATCGCCCCGATCGCCGCCAAACGGCAGCCCAGGGCGTTGGCCACACAGTCGAATCCCGCTGGCTGCGGGGCCGGTTCGCGCAGCGGCCGGTCGTCGGCCAACGCCTGCATCGCCGCCGCGTCACAGGCCCAGGCATAGTGGGGCGCGAAGCGCGCCTCGGTCCGTGCCAGATTGAACACCAGTGGCTGCAGCACACTGCCCTGCTCGGAGGTGCGCAGCGCTGCCTGTCCCATCGCGAACTCGCCGCGCATGGCCGTGCACAGACTCTGCTCGGGCACGGTCATGGGCTGCAGGGCCGCCGTGCAGACCGGCGGCAGCGCCGCATCGGCAGGCAGCTCGGCCAGCAGGTCGGCGAGCAGATGCGCCTGGCCCTCCAGCAGGGCCGCGCCGATCATGCTGAACAACAGGTTGTCGCCGCGCCCGACCAGGCGGCGCCCGGTCAGGATGTCCGCGCACGTTCCCTGCAGCGCGCGCGGGGTATCGCCCTGCACATGTGCCAACGCATTGGCCGACAGCGTGTCGAGCAGCGGCTGCATCGACGGCAGCGGCGTCATCAGGTCGGTGTCGTAGGCGCGGAAGGGCAGCGCGTAGTGGTCGAACTGCGACAGCTCGGCCACGCGCATGTGCAACGCCTCGTGGCCGACATGGGCGGCGGCGAACGCGGCCGGATCGGCGCGTACCGCCGCCAGGCAGCCGATGCCACGCTGGCCGCAACCGAACGCGGCGGTGATGGCCGGGCGCGGGAAACGCTCTTCGGCCACCGACGCCTGTGGTCGCCTGCCGGGCGCGCCCTGCTGCCAACGCGTCAGGTCCTCGGCCAGGACCTGCTCACGGGCCGCCGCGTCCATGCCGTCAAACCCCAGCGTCCACACCGCCGCCGCGCCGCTACGGCCGTCCACCGGGGGCGCCGCGCGCAGCAGCTGCAGGGCGTCCTGGTGCGCCTGCGGGACCGGCCACAGCCGCGCGGCCAGCCACGTGCCTGCAGCCAGCAGCATCAGCACCCCGATTCCTGTTGCCGCCACACGCATCGGTTTGGTCACAGCATTTCCCCTGTTCGCGACGATTGCCCGAATCAACCAGCGTAAACGCAGCCACGCCGCCGCTACAATGCGCGGATGTCGCCCGAAGCCCCCCAACTCGTTCCGCGCCCCTCCCTGCAGCGGTTGTTCCTGACCGGCCTGCTGACCCTGCTGCCGATCTGGCTGACATGGGTCGTGGTCAAATTCGTCTTCGTGCTGCTGTCGGGCATCAGCAGCCCGGTGGTGGTGCCGCTGTCGGCGCAGATCGCCGCGTCCTTCCCGCACTATCTCGGCTGGATCAAGGTCGAGTGGATGCAGAACCTGATCGGTCTGGGCGCTACGCTGCTGGTGATCCTCAGTGTCGGCGTGCTCAGCCGCCGCGTGATCGGCCAGCGCCTGCTGCGCTGGTTTGGTGCGGTGATCCGCCGTATTCCGCTGGCCAGCATCATCTACGACAGCGCCAAGAAACTGCTCGACATGCTGCAGACCGAACCGGGCAGCACCCAGCGCGTGGTGCTGATCGATTTCCCCCACCGCGACATGAAGTCGGTGGGGCTGGTGACGCGGGTGATCCGCGAGCAGGGCACCGGCCGCGAGCTGGCGGCCGTCTACGTGCCCACCACGCCCAACCCGACCTCCGGCTACCTGGAGATCGTGCCGGTGGAACTGCTCACGCCCACCGACTGGACCGTGGACCAGGCGATGAGCTTCATCATCTCCGGCGGCGCGGTCGCGCCGGAATCGGTGCCATTCACCCGCGCCGGCGACCGCTGACATGAGCGCGCGGCCGCTGCAGGATCGCGCGGTCCTGCTGTTCATCGCGCTGGCCGCGTTCTTCTGCGCCAACGCGGTGCTGGCCGAGTTCATCGGCGTCAAGATCTTCGCGCTGGAAGACACACTGGGTGTGTCTGCGTTCAACTGGAACCTGTTCGGCCAGACCGGTTCGCTCAGCTTCACCGCCGGCACGCTGCTGTGGCCGGTGGTGTTCATCATGACCGACACCATCAACGAGTTCTTCGGCCGGCGTGGCGTGAAGTTCATCTCGTGGCTGGCGGTGGCGCTGATCACCTACGGGTTTCTCTTCGCATTCGCCGCGATCTCGCTGGTTCCTGCCGACTGGTGGGTCACCTCCATGCGCGCGCACGGCGTGCCCGATTACCAGGCCGCGTTTGCGGCGGTGTTCGGCCAGGGCATGTGGACCATCGCCGGCTCGCTGGTGGCGTTCCTGTTCGGGCAGTTGATCGACGTGGCCGTGTTCCACCGCATCCGCCGCGCCACCGGCGAGCGCCATGTGTGGCTGCGCGCGACCGGCTCCACCGCGGTGTCGCAACTGGTGGACAGCTTCGTAGTGATCTGGATCGCCTTTGTACTGGGCCCGCAGCAGTGGCCCACCTCGCTGTTCCTGGCGGTGAGCAGCGTCAATTACCTGTACAAGATGGCCTTTGCGATCGCACTGATTCCCGTGCTGTACCTGATGCGCCGTGCGATCACCCGTTATCTTGGCGCCGGGCGCGCCGCACAGCTGCGCGCCGACGCGGCGGCTGACTGAGCGCCATACGGCGCGAACCTGACCAGGCACCTGCGCTGGCCGTATCCGGTCGAATCGGGCAAGCTCCCGTGTCTGTGCGTTCACGGAAGTAGCCGATGCCCCACCCCGCCCGCGCCCTGGCGCTTGCCATTGCCGCCCTGCTGGTGTTCAGCGCTGCCGCGCCGGCCGAAGCCGCCAAGAAGAAGACCAGCCGGCCCGCGGCCGCGCAGACCCGCGCCGCCGCCAAGCCAAAGGCCAAACCGCGTGCCCGGCCTGCGGCGCCCCCTGCCCGCCAGCCGCTGGTGCGCCAGCAGACCAAGGCCGCCCAGCTCAACCGCATCTACGACGAATACTGGGATGCCGCGATGCGGCTCAACCCGCTGCAGGCCACGTTCCAGGGCGATGCGCGACACAACGACCAGTTGCCCAACATCCTGTCGGCCGCCTACCGCCAGCAATCCCATGATTTCAGCGTGGAGTGGCTGGGCAAAGTGGAGAAGATCGGCCCGGACGGCCTGACCGGGCAGGACCTGCTGAGCTACGAGATCTTCGTACGCGACGCGCGCATGTCGCTGGCCGCCGAGCAGTACCCGGGCTGGATGCTGCCGGTGAGCCAGTACTACAACCTGGGCAGCATCATGGCCATCCTCGGCTCCGGCTCGGGCGCCCAGCCATTCAACACCGTGCAGGACTACGACACGTGGTCGCGCCGCTCGCTGGGCATTCCGCCGCTGTTCGATCAGGCCATCGCCAACATGCGCCAGGGCATGGCGGCCGGCGTGGTGCAGCCGCGCGATCTGATGGAGAAGGTGCTTCCGCAGCTGGATGCCGTGATCAAGCCGACCGCCGAAGAGAGCATTTTCTGGGCACCGGTACGCAACCTCCCGGACGACTTCTCCGCTGCCGACAAGGCGCGCATCGCCGCCGAATACAAGCGCATGATCGAGTACCGCATCATGCCGGCCTACCGTGCGCTGCGCGGCTTCATCGCCACCGAATACCTGCCCGCCACCCGCGCCAGCGACGGTCTGTCGGCGCTGCCCAACGGCCAGGCCTGGTATGCGCAGAACATCGTGCAGAGCACGGCGTCCACGCTGACGCCGGTGCAGATCCACGCCCTGGCCGAGCAGCGCGTGAGCGCGCTGCAGGCGCAGATCGCCACGATCATGAAGGACAACCGCATCCGCGGCTCGCAGCAGAAGATGCTGCGCAACATGCGCACCGACCGCGATTTCCAGTACGCCAACGCCGATGCGCTGCTTGCCCGGTACAAGCAGTTGCAGGGGCAGGTCAACGCGCGTCTGCCGGGCCTGCTCGGCACGCTGCCCAAGGCGCCGATGGAGATCCGCGCGGTGGAAGCCGAGCGCGCCGCCACCGCCGCCGCGGTCAGCTACCAGCCGCCGCTGCCGGACGGCATGCGTCCGGGCATCCTCTACGTCAACACCGGCGAGCTGCCCAGCCGCCGGCGCTGGGCGGCCCCGATGCAGTACCTGCACGAAGGCATCCCCGGCCATCATGTGCAGCTGGGGCTGCAGCAGGAGCTGGACAAACTGCCGCGCTTCCGCCGCCTCGGTGGCGACATTGCCTTCGTCGAAGGCTGGGGCCTGTATGCCGAATCGCTGGGCGAGGAACTGGGCGTCTACCAGGACCCGTACGAGCGCATCGCCTACCTGCAGGGCGCGCTGACCCGCGCCGCGCGCATGGCCGCCGACACCGGCGTGCATGCGCAAGGCTGGAGCAAGCGCCAGGCCGTGGACTACCTGGTCAAAACGGCCGACCTGCCGGTCGACGACGCCACCGCCGAAGTCGAACGGTTCATGGCCCTGCCCGGGCAGACCCTGGCCAACGGCCTGGGCGAGCTGAAGATGATGGAGCTGCGCGAGACGGCGAAGGCCGCGCTGGGCCCGCGCTTCGACCTGCGCCGCTTCCATGAGGAGATCCTGCGTGACGGCTCCATGCCGCTGGACATCCTCGATGCCAAGATCGTCCGCTGGATTGCCAGCGAGCAGGCTGGCGGCAGCGCCAGTCCCACGCCCTGATCGACGCGACGCCGCCATGCACCCTGCCCGCCGCCCGCGTGCCTGGTTCCATCTGCTGTGCGGCGGCCTGCTTGCGGCGGCCCACACGGCCGCCGCGCCGGCGCTGACGCCGCCCGACCCGGGCATCGATGCACTGATGGCCCGCTATGACGGCCAGGTCCCCGGCGCGGCCGTGCTGGTGCTGCACGACGGCGTGCCGGTGTTCCGCCGCGGCTACGGCCTGGCCGTGGTCGAGGACGCCACCCCGGTCACCCCGCGCAGCAACTTCCGGCTCGCCTCGGTCAGCAAGCAGTTCACTGCGGCGGCGATCCTGCTGCTGGCCCAGGACGGCACGCTGACACTGGACGACCCGGTGCGGCGCTGGCTGCCGTCCCTGCCGGCCGCCGCCGACGCGGTCACCCTGCGCCACCTGCTCAGCCACACCAGCGGCCTGCTCGACTACGAAGACCTGATGCCGTCCGGCAGTACCGCCCAGGTCCACGATGCCGACGTGCTGCGTCTGCTCGAAGGCCAGAACCGCACCCTGTTCGCACCGGGCAGCACCTACCGCTACAGCAACAGCGGCTATGCCTTGCTGGCCCTGGTGGTCGGCAGGGCGTCCGGCCAGGACTTCGCCACTTTCCTGCGCCAGCGCATCTTCCTGCCACTGGGCATGGCCGGGACGGTCGCCCACCAGGACGGCGTGGACGCCGTCACCGACCGCGCCTACCGCTACAGCCCGGTCGACGGCCACTGGCAGCGCACCGACCAGAGCCCCACCAGCGCCGTGCTTGGCGACGGTGGCCTCTATTCCTCGCTCGACGACCTGGCCCGCTGGGATGCGGCGCTGTACGACGACCGCCTGCTCCAGGCGCCGTGGCGGCAACAGGCGTTCACCCCCGCCACCCGCACCGACGAGCCGGATGTCCCGTTCTACGGTTTCGGCTGGCGCCTCAACGGCGGTGCACAGTGGCACAGCGGTGAGAGCATCGGCTTCCGCAACGTCATCCTGCGCTACCCGGAGCGGCACCTGACCGTGATCATCCTCGCCAACCGCGACGGCCCCGAACCCTATCCGCTGGCACTGAAGATCGCGCAGCGCTGGCTGGACACCCTGCAATGACGCCTCCCGACGCTACCGGCCTGCTTGGCGTCCACCACGTGGCGCTGATCGGATCGGACTACGCCCGCTCCCGCGCCTTCTACACCGGGGTGCTCGGCCTGCGCGTGCTGGCCGAGAACCATCGGGCCGCGCGCGACTCCTGGAAACTCGACCTCGCCCTGCCCGACGGCAGTCAACTGGAACTGTTCTCGTTCCCCGACGCGCCGCCACGGCCCAGCCGCCCCGAAGCGCAGGGCCTGCGCCACCTCGCGTTCCGGGTCGCGACACTGGAACCGATGATCGCCCGCCTGGCCGCCGCGGGCGTCCCCTGCGAGCCGATCCGCACCGATGAATACACCGGCCGCCGTTTCACCTTCTTCGCCGATCCGGACGGCCTGCCGCTGGAGCTGTACGAGATCCCGGCCGACCCCGGCTGACGTCTGCCGCCGACACGTTCCGTACCGGAGCGAATGGGTATACAGTCGGCCCTGTACCGGCCCCGCGCCGGCATTCACGGACATCCCTGGGAGGGGAACATGCGCAAGACCTTCAAGACGCTGCTGCTGGCACTGCCGCTGGTCATGGCCGCCCTGTCGGCCAACGCCGCCGACAGCGCCGTCGGCCGCTGGAAGACCATCGATGACAAGACCGGCAAGGTGAAATCGATCGTCGAGATCACCCAGGCCACCAATGGCACCCTGACCGGCAAAGTGGTCGAGATCCTGCATTCGGACAAGGGTCCCAACCCGGTCTGTGACGGCTGCGAAGGCGCCAACAAGAACAAGCCGGTCAAGGGCATGACCATCCTGTGGAACCTCAAGGCCGACGGCGCCAGCGCCTGGTCCGGCGGCACCATCCTGGACCCGGCCAACGGCAAGACGTACAAGTCCAAGATGAAGCTGCAGACCGGCGGCGCCAAGCTCGACGTGTCCGGCTGCGTGGCCTTCATCTGCCGCGCCCAGACCTGGGTGCGCGAGTAAAACGTCCGCCGTTGCTGCACGTGTGAAGAAGGCCGACGCGGTTTTCCGCGTCGGCCTTCTGCATTTCCGGCACCCCACCCCGAACGGGCGTCGTTGACGTTTGGCCGTGCGCGCTGGCCCACGCGGCACAGGCTGGGGGCGCATACGCCCCTCCGTGCGATAATCCCCGGTCCCCAAGGCAACAGCGCTTCCCATGACCCGCACCGCTCTCGTCACCACCGCCCTGCCCTACGCCAACGGCCCGCTCCACCTGGGCCACCTGGTCGGCTACATCCAGGCTGACATCTGGGTGCGCGCGCGGCGAATGAGCGGCGGCAAGACCTGGTTCGTGTGCGCCGACGATACCCACGGCACCCCGATCATGCTCGCGGCCGAAAAGGCCGGTGTGACCCCGGAAGCCTTCATCGCCAACATCCAGGCCAGCCACGAGCGCGACTTCGCCGCGTTCGGCGTCGCCTTCGATCACTACGACTCGACCAACTCGGCCACCAACAAGGCCCTGACTGAAGCCTTCTACCTCAAGCTCGAGGCGGAAGGTCACATCGCGCGTCGTTCCGTGGCCCAGTTCTACGATCCGGCCAAGGGCATGTTCCTGCCCGACCGCTACATCAAGGGCATCTGCCCCACCTGCGGCAGCGCCGACCAGTACGGCGACAACTGCGAAGTCTGCGGCGCCACCTACAGCCCCACCGACCTGAAGGAACCGAAGTCGGTCATCTCCGGTGCCACCCCGGAAATCCGCGACTCCGAACACTTCTTCTTCGAGGTGGGCCGCTTCGAAGGTTTCCTGCGCGAGTGGCTGGCGGGCGACGTCGCCCTGCCCGGCGTCAAGGCCAAGCTCGGCGAGTGGCTCAATGCCGAGGGCGGCCTGCGTGCCTGGGACATCTCCCGCGACGCGCCCTACTTCGGTTTCCAGATTCCCGGCCATCCCGGCAAGTACTTCTACGTCTGGTTGGATGCGCCGATCGGCTACCTGTCCAGCTTCAAGGCGCTGTGCGCCAGGACCGGCGAAGACTTCGACGCGCACCTGCGCGCCGGCACCGCCACCGAACTGCACCACTTCATCGGCAAGGACATCGTCAACTTCCACGGCCTGTTCTGGCCAGCCGTACTGCACGGCACCGGCCACCGCGCGCCCACCCGCCTGCACGTCAACGGCTACCTCACCGTGGATGGCGCCAAGATGTCCAAGTCGCGCGGCACCTTCGTGATGGCGCGCACCTACCTCGACGCCGGTCTTGAACCGGAAGCGCTGCGCTACTACTTCGCCGCCAAATCCTCCGGCGGCGTCGACGATCTCGACCTGAACCTGGGCGACTTCATCGCCCGCGTCAACGCCGACCTGGTCGGCAAGTTCGTCAACCTCGCCAGCCGCTGCGCCGGCTTCATCAGCAAGCGCTTCGACGGCCGCCTGGCCGACGCGCTGCCGGACCCGGCCCAGTACGACCGTTTCGTCGCTGCCCTGGCGCCGATCCGCGAGGCGTACGAGCGCAACGATCCGGCCACCGCGCTGCGCCAGACGATGGCGCTGGCCGACGAAGCCAACCGCTACATCGACGATGAAAAGCCGTGGGTGATCGCCAAGCAGGAGGGTGCCGACGCGCAGCTGCAGTCGGTGTGCACCCAGGGCCTGAACCTGTTCCGCGTGCTGGTCACCGCGCTCAAGCCGGTGCTGCCGGCCACCGCCGCCCAGGCCGAGACGTTCCTGGCCGCCCCCGTGCAGGCCTGGACCGATGTCGCCTCGCCGCTGGTCGCCCACACCATCGCCGTGTACGCCCCCCTGTTCACCCGTATCGACCCGAAACTGATCGACGCCATGACCGACGCTTCCAAGGACACCCTGCAGGCCGCCACCCCGGCTCCCGCCACCCCGGCCAAAGCCGCCAAGCCGGCCGCACCGGCACCGGCCGCCGACGGCGACGCTGCGCCGAGCTACATCGGCATCGACGACTTCGCCAAGCTCGACCTGCGCATCGGCAAGGTGCTGGCCTGCACGTTCGTCGACGGGTCGGACAAGCTGCTGCGTTTTGAACTGGACGCCGGCGAGCTGGGCACGCGCCAGATCTTCTCCGGCATCCGTGCCAGCTACGGCGACCCGGAGGCGCTGGTCGGCCGCAGCGTGGTGTTCATCGCCAACCTGGCGCCGCGCAAGATGCGCTTCGGCCTGAGCGAAGGCATGATCCTGTCGGCCGGTTTCGACGGTGGCGCGCTGGCGCTGCTGGATGCCGACAGCGGCGCGCTGCCGGGCATGCCGGTCCGCTGATCGCTCCCGGGGTGGCCCCCAGGGCCGCCCCGCCTGCGCAAGCCCAGAGAGGATCGGATGGAACTGGCCCTGTTCGACTTCGACCACACCGTCACCACCTGCGACACGTACGGCCGCTTCCTGCGCCGCGTGGCCACACCCGAGCAGTTGGCGCAGGCGTGGTGGAAGATCGGCCCGTGGCTGCTGGCCTACCGGCTGAAGCTGATCTCCGCCGCGCGCATCCGTGCCCGCGTCACCCGCCTGACCTTCAGCGACCGCCATGCCGACGACATCGCCACCCAGGCCGCCGGCTATGCGCGGGACGTCCTGCCCGAGGTGGTGCGCCCGCAGATGCTGGAACAGATCCGCTGGCACCTGCAGCAGCGCCACACCGTGGTGATCGTGTCCGGTTCGCTGGACCTGTACCTGCGCCCGTGGTGCGACGCGCTCGGCATCGATCTGATCTGCAACCGGCTGGAAATCCGCGATGGGCGCCTGACCGGTCGCTATGTCGATGGCGACTGCGGCCCACGCAAAGTCGAGCACATCCGCCGCCGCTACGACCTGTCGCGCTTCCTGCGCATCCATGCCTACGGCGACAGCCGCGAAGACCGGCCGATGCTGGCCCTGGCCCACGAACGCTGGTATCGCGGCAAACCACAGAAATGACCCTTCCGCGCAGCCGACGCCACGCATGACCACCGCACGCATCCCCTTGGTCGAACGCCTCGACCGCCTGTTGCCGCAGACCCAATGCGGCCAGTGCGGCTACGACGGCTGCCGTCCCTATGCCGCGGCAATGGCACGCGGCGAGGCGGGCGTGGAGCGCTGCCCGCCAGGGGGCGATGCCGGTGCGCGTGCACTGGCGCGGGTGCTGGGCGTGCCGGCCGTTCCGTTCGACCGCAGCCGCGGCGACCATGTGCCGGACCAGCTTGCGCTGATCGTGGAGGCCGACTGCATCGGCTGCACCAAGTGCATCCAGGCCTGCCCGGTGGACGCCATCGTCGGCGGCGCCAAGTACATGCACACCGTCATCGCCGACCTGTGCACCGGCTGCGGCCTGTGCCTGCCACCGTGCCCGGTGGACTGCATCGTGCTGCTGCCCCGCGGCAACGGCTCCACGCCGTAGCGCGGAGCCCTGCCCTGCCGGGTTACGGCAACGCGGCCGTCACCACGATTTCCACCTTCCACGACGGATCGGCCAGCTTGGCCTCCACCGTCGCGCGCGCCGGCGTCATGCCGGCCACGACCCATTCGTCCCACGCGGCATTCATGCCGGCAAAGTCGTTGATGTCGGACAGGAACACCTCGGCACGCAGGATGTGCTGCTTGTCGCTGGCCACCAGCGCCAGCAGCTTGTCGATCTCCGCCAGCACCTGGCGCGTCTGCCCGGTGATGTCCTGGCTGGTGTCTTCGGGGATCTGCCCGGACAGATAGGCAACCTTGTTGTGCACCGTCATCTCGGACATGCGCGGGCCGACGTCGAAGCGTTCCAACATGGCGATTACTCCTGTGGGTGATGAACGCATTGTCGCCGATGCGACGTGAGCGCAGCCAGCACCCTTGGCAAGCGCCGGCATCCGGCGCACGATGCGCCCGCACGCCGCCATGCGCTGCCTTGACTCTCCCATCGCCTGCCCCGGAGCACGCTGTACCGATGACCGACCCCTCCCCGGCTCCCACGCCCTCCCGCGCCGCCTGGCGCCGCGCGGCCACCGTCATCGTCAGCCTCGGCATCCTCGCGCTGGCCCTGCACGGGCTGGCCAACGAATTCGACGAACATGGCTATCGCGCCATCCGTGAGGCGTTCCGCCATCTGGGCGGCGGGCAGATCGCGCTGACCGTGCTGCTCGGCCTGGCCAGCTATGCCTGCCTGATCGGCTTCGACGCGATCGGCCTGCGCCGCAGCGGCAAGCGGCTGCATCCGGCCCGCGTCGGCATCACCGCGTTCCTCGCGCACACCCTCGGGCAGACCCTCGGCTTCGCCGCTCTCACCGGCGGTGCGGTGCGACTGCGCGGCTATGGCGGAGCGGGCCTGTCGCTGGGTGAGATCGGCCAGGTAGTGCTGATGAGCACGTTGGGGTTCGTGTTCGGCGCCTGGGTGCTGTTGTCGATGGCGTTCCTGCTCGAGCCCGGCGCGGCGGCGCTGGCCCTGCCGGTATCGGCGCAGGTCGTACGCGCGTTCGGCGTGGCCGGGCTGCTGGCCTATGCCGTCACCGTGCTGCTGGTCGGCCGCGATGGCCGCACGTTCCGCATCCGCGGCCATGCGCTGTGGCTGCCCGACCGCCGCACCATGCTCGGCGTCACCGCGTTGAGCATGGTCGAACTGGTCCTGGCGGCGGCGGCGTTCTACGTGCTGCTGCCGATGGAGTCGCCCACCGGACTGCCCGGCTTCGTCGGCCTGTATCTGGTGGCGGTGCTGGCCGGGCTGATCTCCAGCGTGCCGGCCGGCCTGGGCGTGTTCGAATGGAGCCTGCTCAAGCTGTTGCCGCAGGTCGCACCTGCGTCCGTGCTCGCGGCCGCGCTGATCTACCGGGTGACCTACTACGTGGTGCCCCTGCTGCTGGCCACCCTGCTCGCGCTTGCACCGGCGCTGCGGCGGCCACTGCGCGCCAGTGCCGGGGCCACCCGCGCCGGCTGGACCGCGCTGCGTCCGTGGCTGCCGCAGATCATCGCGCTGGCGGTCTTCAGCGTGGGCGCCGCGCTGGTCATCGACGGCACGCTGCCCACCCCGCGCCGGCATCTGCTCACCGCCTCGCTGCCGATCCTGGAGACCTCGCACCTGCTCGGCAGTCTGGCCGGCGTGGCGCTGCTGCTGATCGGCCAGGGGCTGCAGCGGCGCAGCCATGCCGCCTGGATGCTGGCGCTGGCGATCTGCGTGATCGCCCCGCTGCCGATCTGGCTGCGCGGCGGCCAGGTGCTGATCGCGCTCTCCGCGCTGCTGGTGGCCACGGCATTGTGGGCCTCGCGCCGCGAGTTCTACCGCCAGGGCGCGCTGCTGGACGAAGCCTGGTCGTGGCCGTGGATCCGCAATCTCGGGCTGGTGCTGGTGGCGGTCATCTGGCTGCTGTTCTTCGTGTACAGCCATGTCGAGTACCAGAACGAGCTGTGGTGGCAGTTCGCGCTGTCCGGCAACGCGCCGCGCGCGCTGCGCGCACTGCTGGTGGTGGCCATCGCGCTGACCATCTTCGGCCTGGCACGGCTGCTGCACAGCACGCGTACCCCGCTGCCGCCGGCAGATGCCTCGACGCTGGACGCGCTCGCACCGATCCTGCAGCGCGCCGAAGACACCCAGGCCTGCCTGGTGCTCACTGCCGACAAGGCGGTACTGCGCGACCCGGCACAGACCGGCTTTGTGATGATGCAGCGCTACGGCGGGTCGCTGATCGCGATGGGCGACCCGGTGGGACCGCCGGAGACCGCACGCGAGCTGATCTGGCGCTTCCGCGAGGAAGCCGACCGGCTCGGTCTGCGCCCGGTGTTCTACCAGGTCGGCGAAGCGCACTGGCAGACCTACCTCGACCTGGGCCTGACCCTGGTCAAGCTCGGCGAGGAGGCGATGGTGCCGTTGCAGGGCTTCACACTGGAAGGCCGCGACCGGGCCGACCTGCGTCAGGCCTGGAACCGCGGCAAGCGCGGCGGGCTGAGTTTCCGCGTGGCCCCGGCCGAGGAGGTTCCGGCCCTGTTGCCGGCGCTGTCGGCCATTTCCCAGGCATGGCTGGACGACAAGGCCGGCGACGAGAAGGGCTTCTCGCTGGGCAGCTTCGACCCGGACTATCTGGCGCGCTTCCCGGTGGCGTTGGTGGAAGCGGAAGGCCGCATCGTGGCCTTCGCCAACCTGTGGCAGGCGCCGGCCGGCCACGAGCTGTCGGTGGACCTGATGCGCCACGTCAACGATGCACCGAAGGGCACGATGGATTTTCTGTTCATCGAGCTGTTCCTGTGGGGCCGTGACCACGACTTCCAGCGTTTTTCGCTGGGCATGGCGCCGTTGTCCGGCCTGGCCCAGCACCGCCTGGCCGGACGCTGGAACCGGTTTGCCAACGTGGTGGCCCGGCATGGCGAACGCTTCTATGGCTTCAGCGGGCTGCGCCGCTTCAAGTCCAAGTTCGCCCCGGTCTGGCGTTCGCGCTACCTGGCCGCGCCGGGCGGCATGCACCTGCCCGCCGCCCTGCTCGACGCCACCCGCCTGATCTCCCTGGACCCGCGCCGATAACGCACCGCCACCGACATCCCGCGCGCTGCGCGCGATAGCCGACCCACGCTCCGCTCTCCCCCTGCCAGGTCACCCCCACGCATGCCCGTAGAGCCGGGCTCTGCCCGGCTGCTCTCCGCACCGCCACCGACACCCCGCGCGCTGCGCGCGATAGCCGACCCACGGTCGGCTCTCCCCCTGCCAGGTCACCCCCACGCACGCCCGTAGAGCCGGGCTCTGCCCGGCTGCTCTCCGCACCGACACCGACACCCCGCGCGCTGCGCGCGATAGCCGACCCACGGTCGGCTCTCCCCCTGCCAGGTCACCCCCACGTACGCCCGTAGAGCCGGGCTCTGCCCGGCTGCTCTCCGCACCGCCACCGACACCCCGCGCGCTGCGCGCGATAGCCGACCCACGGTCGGCTCTCCCCCAGCTACCGCGCCGGAAGATGCGCCAGCAGCGTCTGTGCCAGGCGGTCGTAGTCACCCTTGAAGTGATGGTCCCCGGGCAACCGGATCACCTGCGCGCTGCCCGGCGGCAACGCCGGACACAACGCGTCGCCATCGTCTTCGCCATACAGGCACAGCGTCTTCCCCGGCGGCAGGCGCGCCACTTCGGGGGCGATCGGCAGGCCGTCACCGCCACCGCCCAGCCAGTTGCTGACGTGAAATTCGTAGTCGGCCTTCCGCCCCACCGACATCAACGCAATCATCCCCAGGCTGTCGCGCGTGGCCGGCGACAGCTGGTTGATCGCGGCCGGAAGCACATCCGCGCCCTGCGAGAACCCGATCAGCACCACGCGCTGGCGCTGCCATTGCTGGCGATAGTGCGCAGCGATGCGCTCCAGGTCGCGGGCAAAGCCCTGCGGCGTGCGTTCGCTCCAGAAATAGCGCAGCGAATCCACGCCCACCACCGACACCCCCGCATCGCTCAATGCCGCGGCCACTTCCTTGTCGAGCCCCGCCCAGCCGCCATCACCGGACACGAAGATGGCCAGCGTGTCACCGGGCCTGGACGACGGCACCTCCACCACCGGCAAGCCCTTGAGGTCATCCGGCGGCGGCGCCAGGCTGACACCCTGCTGCGCACCCAGCACCTGCGCGGCGGCCAGCAGACCGGGCAAGGCGTCGCCGCTCGCGGTGCGCTGGAACGGTCGGGCCATCGCAACGCGGCGCAGGAACACCCCCGCATCACCGGCGCGGCAATGCGCCTCACCTGCGGCATTCAACCACGGGAAGCTCAATTCGGTCGGCTGCAGGCGGCCGTGGCTGACGCCCGCACCGCAGACCATGCGTTCGCGCGCGCCATCCGGACAGAAGTCGGTGGTCAGCAGGCCGGCGAACACCTGCGTATCGGCCTGCGCGGCGACCGCGTAAGCCAACTCGGCGCCTTCGCCATCCCCGCCGATCAGCGGCAGGTGGTACCCGGGCAACTGCAGGTACGCCTGGAACCAGCGCGAGAAATTCTCGACATCGCCCGCACCGAAACCGCAGCTGCCACCGCCATCACGTGCCACGCTGCGGCGCAGCCGGGCCACATCGACCACGGCCACCAGCGCGCCCTGCGCGCGCAGCGCGGCCACGCGCGCGGCACTGCGGCCCGGGTCACGGCCCCCATCGAACCACACCACCACCCGCTGCGGATGGCCCTCGGGCAGGTACACCGGGGTGTCCTGGAATCGACCGTGACTGACTGTCCGTGGCGGCGTGGCCGCGGCCGTTGCCGCCGTGCCCACCATCACCAGCGCCAGCACCTTCCCCCACGCGGCTCGCCGCATCGTCTCGCATCCTCGGATAGATGCGCCACACGATACGCCGGTCGCCGGCCAAGGGCATGTACACAGACTGGCCGCAGCGCTCAGCGCCGCGCCGGAGCGGCCTGCACGCGGGTCTGCCGCCACTGCTGCCAGGCAACCGCCAGCAGCCAGGCCACCAGCGCCGCGATCACCACCTTCTGCCCGGCGCCGCGCGGCGGCCCGCGCCACAGCACATGCAGCCACAGCAGAACGAAGCTCAGCCAGGCCCAGCCCCAGGCCGCGCCCGCCCAGCGCGACCAACGAGGATCGGCACGCAGGTACCAGCTCTGCAGCAGCATCGCCACGCTGGCGCACAGGAAGGCGGTATTGGCGGCGATGCCGTGTACCAGCGGCGCCAGCAGCGGTGCATGCGCAGGCAGCCAGCTGTCGCCGATCGCCACGCCCATCAGCCCCACCCCGGCCACGCAGAACAGCATCGGGGCCGCCGCACTGCGGCGCGGCGAGCCACTGCCGGCGTGCAGCGACATGGCCAGCAGCATGATCGCGATCGCCAGCATGCAGTAGGCGCTGCGCAGGGCCAGGCCCCAGGGGCCGTGCAGATACAGGCTCAATGTGGCGCGGACCCAATCCAGGTCGTCACGGGCGACCTGCGTCCAGACCGCGGTCGCCACGAACAGCAGCAGCGCCAGGATGGCCACCTGCGCGAACGCCCCCTGCCAGCGCGGGGACGGTCGCACCGGCCGGCTCACGGCACCTCCGGATGGCGCAGTTTCCAGGCGGCCAATGCGGCGCGGTACTGCTGCAGCTCATCGCTGTACATATCCAGCACGCACAGCGGGCAGCCGCTGCCGCAGCATTCGTTGGGCCCCGGCTCTTCCGGCGGTCGCGGACGCGGATCGGTGGGGTCGGGGTCGGTGGGATCACAAGCAGGCGCAGACATCGTGCGGACGACCAGGCAACGGGTGTGCCGGTCAGTGTAGCCCGCGACCTTCAGCGCTCAAGCAGCCGCCGCAGGTTGGACCGCGCCGGTGCGTCCAGACGCTGGTGGAAAAAGTCGCTCAGGAAAATGCGCGGCTTCATCAGCACCTTCCGCAGGAACCGCTTGCGCTGCATGCGGAACAGGAAGCCGGGCACGTGACCGGCGTACTCTTCTGCGATGCCACGGTCATAGGCGTCGAAGACCGGCGCCGGTGCGCCGAGAATGGCCATGTCGCAATCGAGGAACAACGCGGCCTCGGCATCCACGTCCGACGCAGCCAGCGTGCCGTGGCGCGCGGTCAGTTCGATCAGCTGCACCACCCGTTCGACATCGATGCCCTGCTTCGGCAGCCAGCGCGCGATCGCCTCGCGGGCCAGCTCCGCCGACCGCGCCTCATTGTCGCTGCGCCCGGCGTCGTAGATCGCGTCGTGATACAGCGCGGCCAGCTGCACTTCGGCCGGCGCCTGCCAGCCGGGGCCGTCCACGGCCACGGTCAGGCAGTGCCGCAGCACCGCCTGTACGTGCGCGAAGTTGTGGTACGCCCGTGGCGGCTCGGTGTAGCGGGCTTCCAGCTCGGCGAGCTGGGCAGGCGGCAGCGGAATCGGTTCAAAGCGCATGCACCATGATTGGCCGGCGGGCAGGCGCTGGCAACCCCGTGCCCGTCCCTGCGCCCGGCGTTTTTTTCACCACCGTCGTGACGCCCTTGCGGCGCAGGCGCCGCCGACGGTTATCCACATCTTTACCCGGTGCCCATCCACACCGGCTGTGGATGGCCGGATACGCCGATGAGCGGCGTGCGCACCGCCCACGCCGGGCATAGACTGGCGGCGACTGGCCCCAGCCCTGCTGCGAGGAGACCGCCATGACCGGTAGCACCGCCCTGCTGTTGAGCCTGGCCCTGGCCGTGCCCGGGCTGGCCGTCGCCGCCGACGCAACGGCGCCGCCGCCGGCTGCCACCCCCCTGCCCCCGGTGTCGGTCGTGGCCACCGGGCCGATCCCCAGCCCGGACCAGGTCATGGCCATCCCGCCGGCGCTGCTGGCCCTGCTGCACGCGCGCGTGATCACCCCGTCGCTGTCGCGCGAGCAGCGCCTGCAACGTCTGATCACCCTGATCTTCGATGCGCAGGGCATGAACCTGGGCTACGACGCCGACGCCACCCTCACTGTGGCCGAGACCTGGGAAACCCGGCGGGCCAACTGCCTGGCCTTCACCCTGCTGTTCGTCAGCCTGGCCCGCGAGGCCGGCATCGATGCGCACGTGCAGGAGGTCAACCAGGTGGTGTCCTGGTACCAGGACCAGGGCGTGATCTACAGCGTTGGCCACGTCAATGCGGGCGTCAACCTGGGCGGCCGCAGCGCGGTCGTCGATCTGGACCGCAACGTGCTGTACGACCGCGAGGGCCCCAGGCAGATCACCCGCGAACGTGCGTTGGCGCATTTCTACAACAACCGCGGCGCCGCCCGCATGGCCGCCGGCGACCTGGTCCTGGCACGCGCCTACTTCCGCCAATCGCTGCAGATGTCACCGGAGTTCGCCTCGGGGTGGAACAACCTGGGCGTGCTGGACACGCGCGAAGGCCGCCTGCAGGCCGCCGTGGTCGACTTCAGATCCGCCCTGCGCTACGCGCCGCAGCATGCCGCGGCGCTGTCCAACGCCAGCACGCTGTACACCCGCATGGGCGACACGCGTGAGGCCGAGCGGCTGTCGCGCCGGCTGGCGCTTGTGCACCGTCGCGACCCGTTCGTGCAGTACATGCTGGGCGCCGACGCGGAGAAGAAGCAGGACTATGCGCAGGCGATACGCTATTACAAACGCGCCGTGCGCCTGTACGAGGAAGCGCACCAGTTCCACTTCGGCCTGGCCCGCGCCTACTTCATGGTCGGCGATACGCAGCATGCCGGCGAGGAGATGCAGCGGGCGCGGGCGCTGGGCGGGGATGCGCTGCAGCAGCGCTACCAGGCCAAGCTGGACAGTCTGAACCGCTGGCGCCTGCAGAACGTGCAGGCGCGATGACCGCCGCGATCAGGCCTTCTTGAGGAAGCAGGTCTTGAGGACCAGGCCCTTGATCTTGTCCGAGTTGCCTTCGATGTGCTCGGCGTCGTCATCGACCAGGCGGATGTTGCGGATCACCGTACCCTGCTTGAGCGGGATCGAGGACCCCTTGACCTTCAGGTCCTTGATCACCGTGACCGTGTCACCGGCCGCCAGCGCATTGCCGTTGCTGTCGCGGACGACCAGCGCCTGCCCGGCGCTTTCGCCGGCGGTCCACTCGTGGCCGCAGTCGGCACAGATCCACAGCGCGCCATCGGCGTAGGTATTTTCCAGGGTGCATTGGGGGCAGGCGGGAACAGCGGACATCGGGACAACCTCGGGCATTCAACGATCACTATTGTAGCCTCCCGGTGGCACCCGCTGCCCCAGCGCCCTTGCGCCGGCGGGCGCCTTGCCGCACAGTGCGCGCCCCCTGACCACCGGCCCGGCCCTCCCGCATGAAAATCGGCATCGACTTTGGCACCAGCAATTCCGCCGCCGCGGCAGTGGTCGACGGCAAGGTCGTCCCGATCCAGTTCGGGCAGGCGCAGCAGTTCCGGACCACGGTGTACTTCCCCGAGGTCATGCGTGACCCCAACGATTTCGAGCTGACGCCGGCGCTGGAGCACGAACTGGCCCGCCTGGTCGACGCGGCAGCGCGCGACGCCCGCGCCGCGGGCCAGGAACGGCCGCACGACGCGCTGCGCCGCGAGGCGCTGCGGGTGGTGCGGCGGCAGTGGATGGAAGAGCAGATGCGCGCACCGCTCAGCTCGACCACCCTGCTGCAGAACGCCGTGTACGGCGACGATGCGCTGGAAGCCTACTTCGAAGAGAACGAGGGCAACCTCGTGCAGAGCCCGAAATCGATGCTGGGCTACAACCTGCATCCGCGCGCGCGGCAGACCATCACCGGTATCGCCACCCACATCCTGGAACACATCCGTCTGACCGCCTCGCGTCAGTTCGACACGCCGGTGCGCACCGCCACGCTCGGCCGCCCGGTGCAGTTCCGCAGTTCGATCGGCGAGGCAGGCAACGCACAGGCCCTGGAGATCCTGCACAGCGCAGCGATCGCCGCCGGCTTCGACAGCGTCGACTTCCTCGAGGAGCCCGCGGCGGCGGCCATGCATTACCACGCCGAAAGCACGCAGGAACACGATGCGGTGGTGGTGGACATCGGCGGCGGCACCACCGATGTCGCACACGCCCGCGTCGGCGGCCCCCGGGCGCCGCGCATCCACCGCGCCTGGGGTATCGCGCGCGGCGGTACCGACATCGACCTGGCCCTGAGCCTGGGCGGCTACATGCCGCTGTTCGGCCGCAACATCACCCGCGTACCGACCCACCACTACGTCGAGGCGGCGATGGTGCAGGACATGACCCGACAGCGCGATTTCCGCCAGCACGACTACCGCGACGTCGACGCCCCGTTCGGCAAGCGCCTGCAGGCCCTGCAGGACACCGGCAACACCGCGCGCCTGTACCGCGAGGTGGAGCGCTGCAAGATTGCCCTCAGCAGCGAGCCGGGCCACCGCAGCGCACTGGACTTCATCGAACGCGACCTGGCCGTGGACGTCGACGCTCCGCGCCTGGAAGCGGCCGCCAGCGGCTACATGGGTGAACTGGCCGGCCTGCTGGCGCAGGTCCGCGCTGACATCGGCCACGATCCGGCGGCGGTCTTCCTGACCGGCGGCATGTCGCGCGCCGGCTACCTGCAGCAGGCCGTCGCCGCCGCCTTCCCCGGCGCCACCCTGGTGCGCGGCAACCCGTCCTTCGGTGTGGTGCACGGCCTGGCATGGGCGGCGGCGGAACCGTCAGTGGCCGGCTGAGGCGGGCCGCACCAGACCGCCGAAGCCCTTGTCGCACAAGGCTTTCGCCGCGTGAAGCGCGCGCATTAACAAAACGTTACGCCGAAAGCGCTATCATCTTTCGGCTTCAATGCGCAATGCGCATGACCTTCCGGGCCTGATCCAGGCCACTGTCTCTGTCGATGCTGCCGCCCCGTGGACCCGTCCTGTGGCGCCGGGATCGTTTTTACGCTGCGATCCGGCTCGTTCCCAGCACGCACTGCCCCGAGCCGCCAAGAGAGATTCCATTGGGCGAACGCCTGGCTTCACCAGCCCCTTCCATCGTAGCCGAACCGGACCCCATCGACTGTCGCCGCTGCGACGCGGTGTGCTGCCGGCTCTCGGTCACGGTGATGCCCGACGACGCGGTTCCCGGCCATCTGCTGGATACCGACGAACTGGGCCGCACCGTGATGGCGCGCAACGACGAAGGCTGGTGTGCCGCGATCGACCCCTACCATCTGCGCTGCACGATCTATTCGCAGCGCCCCGCGATCTGCCGCCAGTTTTCGATGGGCGGCGATGACTGCCGCACCGTGCGGCAGGACTACCGTCGACAACAGCACGATCTGTCGACGCTTTTTTCACCGATCCACCCATAGCAGGAGCATCCATGGCCCGTACGCCAAAGACCTCCCCCAAGGCAGGCAACACCGTTCGCGTCGACCGCAAGCAAGGGTCCAACACCGCCGTCAGCAGCGCCAGCATCGCTGCCGACCTGGCTGCCTTCCGCAAGGGCGGCGGCAAGATCGAAGTGCTGGGCAACACCCTGGCGCTGAAGAAAGCCGGTTGACCTCGCAGCCGACCGCACCGGCCCTGGCCGGTGCGGTGGCCGCACGACTCAGCGGCGGAGCGTGACCCGCACGCTGCCCGAGTGGGCATTGATCGAGACGTCGCCGTCACCGCCGCCCAGACGCGTATCCAGGCTGCGGCCCGGACCATAGCGCGGCCGTTCCACCTTTCCCGCATCGGACTGGATGCCACCACTGAACGTTTTCACGTTCAACTGCGCCGACACCATCGCCGGCAGTGCCAGCCCGACCGACCCGCTGACTGTCTGCAGCGCGACCTTGCCGCCCGGCGCCAGACCGCCCACGGCCACGTCCACGCTCCCCGACACCGCTTCAGCGCTCAAACGCTGTACGCGTTCGGCTTCCACACGGATGCTGCCGGACACCGTTTCCGCCGTGATCTCCCCGCTGATGCCGCCGCCGGCCTGCACCTGGCCGCTGACTGCGCGCACCTCCAGCCGTGGCGTCTGCACGCGTGAACGGATGCCACCGCTGACGGTGCCCAGCGTGGTCTCGCCGCTGCGTCCCGCTGCCGCGATGTCGCCACTGACGGCATTGGCCTGCAGGCGACGCACATCGACCTCGGACACGTCGATATCGGCGCTCACCGTGCCCAGCTGCACCTCCACCGCACGCGGTACGCGCAGCGTCAGCGTGGCACCGCCCCGGGTGTTGCTGTTGCGCGGGTAGACCACTTCCCAGCGCACGCGGTTGGTGCTCTTGTCCTGCTTCAGGGTCAGCCCGTCGGCCATCGAGCCGCTCAGCGCCACCTCGTTGCGGTCCCAGCCGCGTACGGTGACCTTGCCGGCGATATTGCTCACTTCCACCCGCCCGCCCGCCGCCAGCGGATGGCGCTCGTCGACGTGGGTATCGGCCAGCGCCGCCAACGGCAGCAACAGCGCCAGGGTGGCACTCAACGGCAACAGGGTACGCATCGGATTCTCCTTCATGTGGGCATGCCAGTGGCGGCCATCACCGCCTGCTGGGTCAGTTCCAGCCGCAGCGCATAGGTACGCTGCAGTTGCCCGAGCAGATAGCCCGAGCGCGGATTCTCGGCGATGGCCGCGCGGATGCTGCGCGCGCTGGCATCGAGTTCGTGCAGCGCCGGCTGGTAGTCGCCGGGCAACGTGGCCGCCGGCAACGCCGCCATCGCCTGCTGGTACTCACCGGCCAGGACATCGGCCTGCCGCTGCAGCATCGACGGCGGCGGGGTATGCGGCGTCGGCATCGGCACCACCACCAGCACCGCCAGTGCCGCCGCCAGGCCGAGCCCCACGCCCAGCGCCCAGCGCCGTGGCCGGCGCCGTGCCCTCTCTGCTGTGACCGCATCGGCCGGCACGGCAGCCGGCACCGCATCCAGGCGGCGCAGTTGCGCCTCCTCGTGCAGCTGCGCGGCGATACCCTGCCACACCCGTGCCGGGGGCACCCGCTGGTCGGGCAGCGCCCGCAGGCGCGCGCTCAGGTCGTCATGTTCGTTCATGCGGATTCTCCAAGGCGTGCGCGCAACAGACCGCGCGCACGGTGCAGCTGGGCTTTGGAACTGCCGACCGCCATCTGCAGCTGATCGGCGATTTCATGGTGTTTCCAGCCCTCGATATCGTGCAGCACCAGTACCGCGCGCGCACGCGGCGGCAGGGTTTCCAGCGCGCGCTCCAGGTCCATCACAGTGCCCGCGCAGCGGTCGGGCGCCACCAGCGCCGCCATTGCATCGGCGCTGTCCTCGCCGGTTTCCAGGGCATCTGCGCCGGCGCGCCCGCGCAGTTCCATCAATGCCGCATTGACGCCCATCCGGTGCAGCCAGGTACCCAGGCTGCTCTCGAAGCGGAACGTGGGCAGCGCGCGCCACGCCTGCAGGAAGGTCTCCTGCAGCGCATCCTCGGCGCGCGCCGCATGGCCACCGCAGAGCCGCCACAGCACCGCGTTCAGACGCGGCGCATGGCGTCGGTAGATGCGTTCGTACGCGCCCATGTCACCAGCGACGGCGGCACGCACCAGGGCGTGGTCGTCGGCGCTGTCGGCCGGGTCGGCGAGGCGGGGAGCGGGCATGGTGGCGTCGAGCATATCCGTTGGATGCCACCGGCACCGAAAAGGTTTAAGCGCATCATCGACCGGGATGTTCAAACCTTTTCGACGTTGGCTGCATCCAAGCCTGTGTTCCACTCCGGTGGCCATCAGGAACTGTCATGTCATCCAGTACGTGCGCATTGTGGTTGTCGCTGGCGGCGTGGTCGCTGACCGGCGGCCCGTGGTCGGTGCAGCTGCACCTGCAGGACGAGCATCCGGACATCTGCGTGCAGACGGGCGGCCAGACGCCACAGTGCGTTTCCACGCTGCTGCGGCACCTGGCAGTCGCCCTGCCGCGCTGGGCCTGAGCGGGCATGCGGCCGCGCGCATCGCCGCGCATTAAGATGGGTCCTTGTCTGCCGCACCCCGCAAGGAAATGTGTCCCCCATGAAAGTTCGCCTGCCCGCCTGGACCCACGATTGGCTGCAGTACGTGGAGCCCGCCGGCCTGATTCTGCTGACCATCGCCGTCGCCTGGCTGCTGCGCCTGATTGGCCGCCGGTTGATCCGCCGTCTTGGCGAGCACTACACGCTGCCGCCGGAAATGGTGATGGGCGCGCGTCGGGTCACCGGCTTCGTGGTCTATTTCGCCGCGCTGCTCACCGTGCTGAACATCCTCGGTGTTTCGGCCACCGTGCTGTGGACGGCCTTCACCGGCTTCGCCGCCGTCGGCGCGGTCGCCTTCTTCGCCGCATGGAGCGTGCTGTCCAACATCTTCTGCACACTGCTGATCTTCACCACCCGGCCGTTCCGCCTGCACGACTACATCGAAGTGCTGGAGAACGGTGAAAAGCCGGGTCTGAAGGGCCGGGTGATCGACGTCAACCTGATCTACACCACGCTGCAGGAAACCGACGGCGGCCATGAAGGCACGGTGCTGCAGGTGCCCAACAACATGTTCTTCCAGCGCACGGTGCGCCGCTGGCGCGACCCGGCGCAGGCACCCGGCGGCATCCAGGGCGACGGGTGATGCCCACGGATCAGCGCAGCTGGCTGTCCTTGCTGCCGCGGCGGTTGTAACCGCCGCCGTCGTGCTGTGCGGCGTCGTCCGCCTCCTGGCAGCGCACGCACAGACGCACCCCGGGTACGGCCTTGCGCCGCGCCTCGGGTATGGGGGCCTCGCAGTGTTCGCAGTGCGTCAGCCCCGGGCCCTGCCCCAGCTGCGCGCGGGCGCGCTGAATGGCGTCATCGACCGTGGCGTCGATCTGGTCCTGGACCGCGCCGTCGCCTGCCCACCCTGTCGCCATGTTGTGTCTCCCATGCCGTATCAGGCCCCCAGCATAGACCCGCACGCATGACCGGGCCCAACGTGCGGCTGAACGCACGGGGGCGGCCCCACCCGCGGTCGACGCTGCCGGACTGCCGGCGCGCTTACCAGACCAGGTCGTCCGGGACCTGGAACTGCGCGTAATACGCGTCGTCGTCGGCGTTGCCGGTGCTGGGCTCGCTGCTGCCCGGCTGGGCGTTGTCGAGCACGATGGCGCCGGGATCGCGCTCGCGCACCTTGTCGGCCGCCGCGCGCGGCAGCAGCTCAACGCCCTCGCCGAAGCGGGCGATGACCAGCGCGCCCGACGCCAGCTGCCTGCGCAGCAGGGCATTCACCAGCAGAGTGCGGATCACGGTACCGTCGTTGAAGCGGTATTCGATCTCCCCGTCGCGCTTGACCTTGTTGGTCTCGATGATCTGCCGCACCTGCGCCTGCAGTTCCTGGGCGCGCGCCTTTTCCTTGCGCTCGGCCTCCAGCGCGCGATCGCGTTCAGCCTTTTCCGCGCGCGCCCGTTCGGCCTCGCGCTGGCTTTCGCTGGGCGCAACCGGGGCCTTGCCGTGACGGGCCTTGACCTGTTCACGCGCGGCCTGTGAGACCTGGGACTTCTTGACCAGCCCGGCCTTGAGCAGCTGCTCCTGCAGGGGATTCGCCTTCGCCATACGCCTTGCATCTGTTTTTGCGGGATTCCGGGGGCCATCATACTGGTCTGCCCGCCCCACCCCAACCGCTCCCCGTGACCGCCCTGAAGTACCTTGCCGGCTACCCCGACGCCCTGCAGCAGCAGGTGCGGGAGCTGATCGCGGGCGACCGCCTGGGGCCGTGGCTGCAGCGCCGTTACGCCGACCTGCATACCGTGCGCAACGACCGCCAGCTGTACGACTACACCCAGGACCTGAAAGACCGCTACCTGCGCCAGTCCGCCCCGCTGTCCAAGGTGATCTACGACAGCCGGCTGCAGGTGCTCAAACACGCCCTGGGCACCCACACCACCGTCTCGCGCGTCCAGGGCAGCCGGCTCAAGGCCAGCCGCGAAATCCGCATCGCCACGGTGTTCCGCGATGCCCCGGCCCCGTTCCTGAAGATGATCGTGGTACATGAACTGGCGCACCTGAAGGAATCGGACCACAACAAGGCCTTCTACCAGCTCTGCACGCACATGGAAGCGGATTACCACCAGCTGGAATTCGACCTGCGGCTGTACCTCACCCACCTGGACGGTACCGCCGGCTGACGCCCGGCCGCCCCCACCCAGTACACTCCCCGCCCGCTTCCCGCTTTTCGTTGCCTGCCCGATGACCGACCCGATCCGACTCGACAAACGCCTGACCCAGCTGATCGGCTGCTCACGCGGCGACGCCCAGCGCTACATCGAGGGGGGCTGGGTGACCGTGAACGGCAGCGTTGTTGAACAGCCCCAGGCGATGGTCACCGACGAGGTCATCGTCCTGCGTGACAACGCCGAAGCGACCCGCGCCGAAACGGTGAGCATGCTGCTGCACAAGCCCGCCGGCATGCCGGCCGACGCACTGTGCGCCCTGGTCACCCCGGACACGCGCAGCGAACTCGACGCCACCGGCGTCACTCTGCTGCAGCGCCATTTCCACGCCCTGCAGCTGGTCATGCCGCTGGCGGACGAGGACAGCGGCCTGGTCGTGGTCAGCCAGGACGGGCGGGTCGTCTCGCACCTCAAAGACCGCGGCGCCACGCTGGAGCAGGAGTACCTGGTGGAAGTCACCGGCGAGCTGGTGCCCTACGGCATGAAGCGCCTGGCGCACGGCCTGAGCTTCCGCAACTGGCCACTGCCACCGTGCAAGGTCAGCTGGCAGAACGAAACCCGCCTGCGCTTCGCCATCAAGCCGGTACATCCCGGCCAGCTGCGCGACATGTGCCGCCAGGTCGGCCTGGAGGTCGTGAGTGTCCGCCGCCTGCGCATCGGACGCGTGGCGATGGGCAAGCTCGTTCCCGGCCAGTGGCGCTACCTCGCCCCCGACGAGCGCTTCTGATCGACCGGCCCCGGTCGGCCTGCACTCGCGCTGCACGGCCGGGCCGCTTAGGATCGGGGCATGACCGACAAACCACCCTTCTGGCGCCGGCTCCTGCGCTGGCTGGGCATCTTCGTGGCGATCCTGGTCATGCTGGTGCTCAGTGGCCTGCTGCTGGCCGACCACCTCACGCCCAAGGCGCTTGGCCCCCCGTCGCGGGTGCTGCCAGTCCAGCCCAGCCAGACCGCGATCGACCGCGAACTGTCACGCCTGCAGGCCGAGCACCCCGGCGAATCCGGCGTGGCCTTCCTCGCCGATGGGCTGGATGCCTACGCCGCGCGCGCGGTGATCACCCAGCACGCCGGACGCAGCCTGGACCTGCAGTACTACATCTGGCAGAACGACCTCATCGGCCACCTGATGGCACGCGAGCTCTACCAGGCCGCCGAGCGCGGCGTGCGCGTGCGCATCCTGCTCGACGACATGAACGCGCAGGACAAGGACGCGCTGATGATGGCGCTCGACCAGCACCCCAACATCGAGATCCGCCTGTACAACCCGTTCCGCAACCGCAATGGCCTGTGGCGGCTGGTGGAAATGGTGCAACGCGTGTTCAGCGTCAACCACCGCATGCACAACAAGTCCTGGATCGCCGACGGCCGCGTGGCCATCGTTGGTGGGCGCAATATCGGCGAGGAGTATTTCAGCGCGCGCACCGACGTCAATTTCCGCGACCTGGACCTGCTCGTCGCCGGCAAGGCCGTGCAGCAGGCCAACATGATTTTCGACGACTACTGGAACAGCGAAACCGCCCTCCCCATCGCGGCCCTGGCGTTCTACACTCCGGCCCAGCTGCGCCTGCTGGTGCGCCAGTCCGAGCACGAAGCGCGGCTGGACGGCGCCAAGCCCTACCTGGCACGCGTGGCGCGTTCGCAGCAGGCGCAGTCGTACTACCGTGATGCCGTCGATCTGCACTGGACCCGCCAGGTGGCGATCGTCTCCGATCCGCCGATGAAACACCGCCGCGACGACCGGGGCGACTGGCTGGTCGCGCGGCTCTCGGCCGAACTGGCGGGTACCCGCCGCAAGGCCCTGCTGATCTCCCCGTACTTCGTGCCCGGTGAAGAAGGCACGCAGGGGCTGGGTGCGCTGGTGGCACGCGGCGCGACTGTCGGGGTGGTGACCAACTCGCTGGCGGCCAACGACGTTGCCGCCGTGCACAGCGGCTACATGCACTATCGCGCCCCGTTGCTGCGCAGCGGTGTGCACCTGTACGAGCTGAAATCGCGCGGCCATGCCGACAGCGGCGGACTGTTCGGCAGCAGCGGTGCCAGCCTGCACACCAAGGCCTTCATGATCGACGACCGGCGCGGGTTCGTCGGCTCGTTCAACCTCGACCCGCGCTCGGCCTACCTCAACACCGAAATGGGCGTGCTGTTCGATGACCCGGTGCTGGCGGCGCAACTGCGCGCCGAGTACCTGCGGCTGGCCAGTCCCACGCAGAGCTACTGGGTGGCGCTGGACGCGCACGGCCAGGTGCGCTGGCTGGACCGCGCCGCACAGCCGCCACACTGGCTCTACCGCGAACCGGATACCGGCCTGTGGCTGCGCGTCAGTGCGCGTGCCATCAGCTGGCTGCCGCTGGAGTCGCAGTTGTAGCCGCGCTCAGCGCGAGGCCACGCCTGCGTCCGCGCCGGCATCGCCATCCCCGGCATGCACCTCGTCGGCGTCCAGGGTTTCCACGGCGCGCCCGTGGACACGCCGCCAGATCCACTGCAGCGCGTGGGCCGGCGTGCTCTGCAGGTGCTCCAGCAACGCCAGCGCCTGCGCCTGGCCCATGCGTCCGTGCCGGCACAGCAGGCTGGCCGCCGCCGCGGCGCGGGCAAAACCCAGGCTGGTGAGCAGTCCGTCCGGCGCGCCGGCGCCGGCCCGCTCCAGCGCGGCATGCACCGGCGGCGGCAATTCCCACGCTGCAGCGATACGGCTGGCAACCGGCAGGGTCCAGTCATCCAGCAGAGCGGCGGCGAGCGCCCGTGGCGGTACCGCGACACCGTGCCCGGCGCAGGCATCGAGCAGGTGGCGCATCACCAGCGCCGCGCCCAGCCCCTGGGTGAGCCCCAGCCACTGCGCCGCGAAGGCATCTTCATGGCTGACCGTACGCGCGTGGTCGGCGGCCGCGCGCGACGCCAGCAGCGCGTGTTCCCAGATCACCGCATCGAACTGCGGGAACGCGGCGCACTGCAGGTGCATCACCGGCTGGACCAGCACCGCGCTGATGATCTGGCGGATACCCTCGGTGCCCACCAGGGTCACCGCCCGCTGCAGGCTGTCCACCGGCCGGGCCTGCAACCGGTACACCGGGCTGTTGGCGATACGCAGCAGGTTGCCGGTGAGCACCGGGTCCTGGCCGATGATCGCCGCCATCGCCCGCGCCGAGGCCTCGTGGTCGTTGACGGTCTGGATCAGCTGCGGCAGGAGCTGTGGCCGCCGCGGCAGGTGGCGGGCCGACCAGTCGCGCGCCGACAGCGCCGCATCCACTGCCGCACGCAATGCCGGCGCGGGCGCGGTGTCACCTGCCGGATCGCCTCCGCGTGGCACCAGTGCCAGGGCATACAGCCCGGCCTGCAGCACCGCCGCCGGGTCCCCGGCGGGCGCCGCCAGCGGAGCCGCCACGCGCAGGTCGGCCCGGGGCGGCCGTGTCTCGGCCGGCCCCCGCTGCAGCGATCCCTGGCGCCTGCGCCAGGCCACCAGCGCCAGCACGGCGGCCACGCCGCCCACGCCCCACGCACCCAGCATCGGCGCCGACGTCAGCATCGAGGTCTCCCGGAAACGCGGTCCCGCACCTGCCTTGTCGCCACTGCGCCCACGTCATCCATCCTGACATTGCCGATACTGCACACCGTAGCCACGGCATCGGCCGCGCCTTCACCAACTTTAACGGCCCGGCCCCGGCGGCGGCTGACACCGCCCTCCGGCGGAATGCACTAGAATGGCGCCGCGCGACCCGTCCACTCGAACCGACGACGTCGCTTTTTTTGTTTTACAACCCAACATTTGCTGGTCCGTTCGCCGCTGTTCGCCACCGTTCGCACCATCGGAGCCACCATGTTATTTGAAACCCTCGAAACCACCGATCACGAACAAGTGGTGTTCTGCCACAACCGCGACGCGGGTCTGAGGGCGATCATCGCCATCCACAACACCACCCTGGGCCCGGCCCTGGGCGGGGTGCGCATGCGGCCGTATGCCAGCACCGACGAGGCGCTCGCCGATGCGCTGCGGCTGAGCCGCACGATGACCTACAAGAACGCGCTGGCCGGGTTGAACGTGGGCGGCGGCAAGGCGGTGATCATCGGCGACCCGAAGGTGGACAAGAGCGAAGTGCTGTTCCGCGCGTTCGGCCGCTACGTCGATTCGCTGGGCGGACGCTACATCACCGCCGAGGACGTGGGCACCGATGTCAACGACATGGAGAACATCTACCTGGAGAGCGAGTACGTCACCGGCGTGCACCAGGTCCACGGTGGCTCCGGCGATCCGGCCCCGTTCACCGCCTACGGCGCGCTGCAGGCCCTGATGGCCGCCATGCAGCACAAGCTGGGCCATGAGGAAGTCGGCAAGGCCAGCATCGCCGTGCAGGGCCTGGGCCATATCGGCATGGAACTGGTCAAACTGCTGCGCGACCGTGGGGCCAAGCTGTTCGTGACCGATCTGGACAGCAGCCGGGTGGAGCGCGCGGTCACCGAATACGGCGCCGAGGCGGTCAAGCCCGACGACATCTACGACGTCAACGCCGACGTCTTCGCGCCCTGTGCGCTGGAAGGCGCGATCAATCCTCAGACGCTGCCCCGCCTGCGCACGAAGATCGTCTGTGGCACCGCCAACAACCAGCTCGCCAGCCTGGAGATCGGCGATGAGCTGCATGCGCGCGGCATCCTGTATGCGCCCGATTATGCGGTCAACGCCGGCGGCGTGATGAACGTGTCGCTGGAGATCGACGGCTACAACCGCGAGCGCGCCATGCGCCTGATCCGCAGCATCTACCACAACCTCGGCCGCATTTTCGCGCTGTCCGAGCGCGAGGGTATCGCCCCACAGCGCGCCGCGGACCAGATCGCCGAATCGCGCATCCAGTCGATCGGCAAGCTGAAAATGCCTCTCGGCCGCAGCACGCCGCGACTGGGCACCCTGCGCCGCAACTGACGGCACGGCCCTACCGGAAACGCAGAAGGGCGCGATCGACGATCGCGCCCTTCTTCATTGCTGCCCTGCGGGGTCAGAACGCGGAGACGTAGCGCAGGGCCACCTGGTGCAGGTCGCCGCGCGGACCAACGCGCTGGTCGTAGCCGAACGACACGCGCGTGTTCCGGCTGAGCCACGACTCCACCGAGACCCCGAACAGCCCCCCGGACCGGGCCGGCTGCAGGCCGGCCAGCGGCGCCCACGCATCCACGCCAACGAAGCTGGCCTGCAGGTCGAGCCCGTGGCTGGCCAGGTGCTGCTGCCATTCGGCGTAGCCGCGCAGCGACCAGTCGCCCCACCACGCCTGCGCACGCACGCCAGCCAGCGCCTGGCTGCGGCTGGCAATGCCGCCCTGCGTGCGCAACCCGAAACCGGCGCCGCCGTTCTCGCTGAAGCGGTCGCTGTCCACCCGTGCGTACTCGGCACCGAGGTACGGCGTGAGCGACAGGGCGGTGCTGCCGAACCGGTAGCCCGATTCCATGCTGGCCGTGCTGAAACTGCCGCCGTAGCGCGCGTTGACCCCGTACTGGCCGGCGCCCAGCAGCAGCTGGCGGTCGATATCGCGGGTGAACTGGCCGGCGCCCACCTGGCCCAGCGCGTAGGCCCGCCCGTGCTGCCAGCCGGCATACAGCTGCGCCTGCGACTGGCGGTCACGCCCCCTGTCATTGCCCCAGTCGCGGGTACTGGCGCTGCGGGTTTCGCCGAAGGCGAAGCCCAGCATGCCGTGACTGCCCAATGCCGTGTCCTGGCCCATCATCCAGCCCTGGGTCTGGACACCGCTGGCAGCGAAACTGCCCTGCCCCGCCTCGCCCAGCGTGCTGTGCCAGGCGCCGCGCAGGCGTGGTGCGGCCGTCACCGCATCGAAACGCGAGGACAGCGCGCGTCGCTGCATGTCGATGGTGTCGAAGGTCATCGCCGCCGCCAGGCCGTGCGCTTTGCCGGACAGGCTCTCCAGGCTCGCCGACAGCCCGTCGGCGCCCTGCACCTGCTGCAGTTGGCCTGCCGCCGCCGCAAAGCCGCCTGCGGCCGGCCCGCCGCCATCGAGCACTTCGAATGCGGTTTCCACGCGGGCCGCCGCGCCCTGCGCCGCAGCGCCCACGCCCGCCGACGCGGCGGCCGCGCTGACGTTGACCCGGTCGATGTCCAGCCATGCGGTGCGCGCGTCGTAGCCGAAACGGCTTTCCAGCAGGGTGATGCTGGTGTCCTTGCGAAGGCTGTCAAACGCGCCGGTCAGCGACTGGCCCGCCTTGATCAGCTCCTGGCGGCGTCCGTCCTGCGGGACGTAACCGCTCACCGCCCCCATCAGGTACAGCACGCCTCCCTGGAGCTCGACCGTGCCCGTCACGTTCAGCGGTGCGGCGCCCAGCAGCGTCATGTACTGCCCGCCGGCACGCTGCACGTAGTTGCCGTCGATGGTGGCAACGGTGCGCGCCTCGTTCAGCAGCACGCTGCCGCCGCTGTCCACGTTGCCCTTGACCCGCGCGCTGCTGCCCATGAACTGCAGCACCGCGCGCTCGGCGCCATCGGGCTGCGCCACGATGGTCACGTTGGAGGTGATCGACCCGCCGTCGCGCAGCGCCAGCGTGCCGCGTTCGATGCGCGTGTCGCCGGTGTAGGTGCTGGTGCCGGACAGGCCCAGCGAACCGTTGCCCTGTTTGACCAGCCCGCCGCTGCCGCTGATGGTGTTGCTCCAGACCGAGTTCAGGCCCAACACGTTGACATCGACCACGGTGTTGCCCCAGTCGAAGCGCGCCGGCCCGTTGACCGCCTTGGCGACGTTGAGCAGGCCATAGCCGAAAGTGCTGTCCACGCCGGGCGCGCCAAGATCGGTGGCGGTGCCAAGCAGGGTCTGGCGGACCAGGTCGTTGGTGAAGTACGGATACTTCTCCCACACCAGCGCGGCGGCGCCGGACACCAGCGGTGCGGCATAGGACGTGCCCGAGCCCCACAGGTAGCTCGGCGTGCCACCGGTGTTCTGCGGGTCCACATACACCACGGTACCGGGCGCGGCCAGGCAGTAGGCTGCCGCCACGCCGCACGCGTTGGCATAGGACGCCAGTTTGGACGGATCGGCCGAATCCACCGCGGTCACGGTCAGCCAGCCGCGCTCCAAGTCAGCGGCCGGGCGCGTGCCGTTCGGACCGGCCTGGCTTGGCAGGGCAGCCATGCTGGAGGGGTTGGGGCGGCTCTCGTTGCCGCTGGCGAACACCACCAGCCCGTTGTTCGCCATCACGAAGGGACGGTACTCGTTGGCGATCGGCGCGGTCGCGGCCGGGTTGGTCCAGTACAGCCCGCCCCAGGAGTTGTTCATGATCTTCACGCCGTCGGCGATCAGATCCTGGTGCATGGGCGCGAAACCGAGCGCACCGCTGACTTCATTGCCGCTGCCGCTGCCGTCATCGGTGGGGCGCCGGTCGGCGATGATCCGCGCCGAGATCACCAGCGCTTCCGGCGCGATGCCGCCCGGCCAGGCGCCGACGGCGCGGCCCGCCGCCAGCGAAGCCACCGTCGTGCCGTGGCCGACCACATCGTCCACGTTGAGATTGTTGACGCGCGGGTCGATGTAGGCGCGGCTGGACACCACCCGCCCCGACAGGGCGGGATGGGCGCGGTTGACGCCAGAATCGACCACGCCGATGCGCACGCCCTTGCCGGTCAGGCCCTGCACGTTGCGGCCATTGACGATGGTCAGGTGCGCATCGATCGCCGGCTGCACCGGCGGATTGGTCGGCGGCGTCACCGGCGGTGTGACCGGCGGGGTCACCGGGGGCGTGACCGGCGGCGGATCCACCCGCACGTTGCCGCCCCCCCCACCCCCGCCACAGGCACTCAGCGCCACGGCCAATGCGCCCGCCAGCCCTGTCCTCACTGCCACGATCTGTTTCATCCCCGCTCCCCACGTTCGATACGCAATGACCGGCATCCTGCCATCCGGGCAGACACCGGCGGTCAATGCCGACCCTCTATACTGGGCCGACCCCCACGCAGTCTGACGGGATTCGCGCCGGCATCCAATGCCCGCCGTCCCATTCCGAATATCGCTCACGCACCAACGAGATTGCCATGTCCAACATCGTCATCGCCGCCGCCAAGCGCACTGCCATCGGTTCCTTCCTCGGCCAGTTCAACGGCGTTCCCACGCCCACCCTGGGCGCCACCGCGATCGCCGCGGCCCTGGAACAGTCCGGTGTCCCGGCGGCGGATGTCTCCGAAGTGATCATGGGCTGCGTGCTGCCGGCCAACCTCGGCCAGGCGCCGGCCCGCCAGGCCGCCATCGCCGCCGGGCTGCCGCTGTCCACCGGCGCCACCACCCTGAACAAGGTATGCGGCTCGGGTATGAAGGCCATCATGCTGGGCCATGACCTGATCAAGGCCGGGTCGGCCAGCATCGTGGTCGCCGGCGGCATGGAGTCGATGTCCAACGCCCCGCACATGCTGCCCAATTCCCGTACCGGCAACCGCTTCGGCAACTTCCAGGCGGTGGACCACATGGCCCACGACGGTCTGGTCAACGCCTACGACGGCAAGGCGATGGGCGAGTTCGCCGAGTGTGCGGTGGACAAATACCAGGTCAGCCGCGAAGCCCAGGACGCCTATGCGATCGAGTCGGTGCGCCGCGCGCAGGCCGCGCAGGCCAATGGCGCGTTCGACGATGAGATCGTCGCGGTCACTGTGACCACCCGCAAGGGCGAGGTCAGCGTGGCCCAGGACGAACAGCCCAGCCGTTCGGACATCGCCAAGATTCCGACCCTGCGCCCGGCCTTCAAGAAGGATGGCACGGTGACGGCCGCCAGTTCGTCCAGCATTTCCGACGGCGCCGCCGCCGTGGTGCTGCTGTCCGAGGACGACGCCCGCGCACGCGGCGTGCAGCCACTGGCCCGCATCGTCGGCCACGCCACCCACTCCCAGGAACCGGAATGGTTCACCACCGCGCCGATCGGCGCGCTGCGCACACTGCTGGAGAAGACCGGCTGGACGCTGGACCAGGTCGACCTGTTCGAGATCAACGAAGCGTTTGCCGTCGTGGCAATGGCGCCCATGCTCGAACTGGGTATTCCGCACGACAAGGTCAACGTGAATGGTGGCGCGTGCGCGCTGGGCCATCCGATCGGTGCTTCGGGCGCGCGGCTGGTGGTGACCCTGGTGAACGCCTTGCGCAAGCGTGGGGCCCAGCGCGGCATTGCGACTCTCTGCATTGGCGGCGGCGAAGCAACCGCCATCGCTATCGAATTGATTTGATTTGGTTTAACGCGCATTTCTCAAAAATGAATGCGCGATCGCTTGACAGCCAATCGTGGCTTGTCATCATGTTGCCGGGCGCGCAATAGCGCGTTGCCTAATCTAACGACGAGGATTCACACTAATGAGCATCAACAAGCTGCTGATCGCGATGGCCCTGGGCCTGGCTCTGACCGCCTGCTCCAAGCAGGAACAGGCTGCTGACGCTGCTGCTTCGGCCAACGAAGCCGCCGCTGACGCCCAGGTCGCTGCCGACCAGGCCGCTGCTGCTGGCGCCCCGGCTGCCGACGCTGCCCAGGCTGCTGCCGACACCGCCACCACCGCTGCTGACGCTTCGGCCGATGCCGCTGCTGCCGCTGCTGGCGCTGCCACCGACGCTGCTGCCGCCCAGGCTGCTGACGCTGCCAAGGCTGCCGAAGGCACCGCCGAGCAGGCCAAGGACGCTGCTGAAGAAGCCAAGAAGTAATCACTTCTTTCTTCAAGCAAGTCTGAAGAAGCCGCTGGTTCGCCAGCGGCTTTTTCTTTGGCCGCCACAACCCGCCCTTCACACCGGCGTGAATAGGCTGGCCTCCCCGACGATTCCCGTCCTGGAGACCGCCATGAACATCCGTCCTATCACCACTTCCCTGCTGGCTGCCTCCCTGCTGCTGGCCCTGGCCGCCTGCAAGGGCCCGGAAGCCGAACAGGCACGCCAGGATGCGGCCCAGGCCGCCGACAGCGCCAACGCCGCCGCGCGCGAGGCCGTCGACAAGGCCGCCGCCGCCACCCGCAGCGCGGCCGATGATGCCGCGGCCGCGTCCGACCGCGCCGCCGCCGATACGCAGCAGGCACTGGATCGGGCCGCCGCTGCGACCTCCGAAGCCGCTGGCGAGGCCAAGAGCGCTGCCCGGGATGCTGCCGCGCATGCCAGCGATTCCACCGCCGATGCCGCGCAGAAGGTAGCCGACAAGGCGCGCGACGTCGCCAATGAGGCAAAGCAGAACGCAGACGAGGCCAAGCACTGAGCCACACCGCCGCATCACGGCAGGATGTCGTCATCCGCACGCCCCTCTCCGGAGGGGCGTGCTGCATTGGAACGGTGGCTCAGGGCAGCGCGCGGGCCAGGACCGCAGCGTAATCCAGATCCGGCGGCAGCGTTCCGAATGCCATGCCGTGCTCGGCACCGAGCCGGGAGCGGATGAAGGCGGCCGCCAGCGGGCTGTCGGCGCGCAGCAATACCGCCGCCTGCAGCAGCAGCGCCAGCCGCTCGGTGATGCGACGCGCCTGCGCCTCACCCGGGCCGGCCGCCAACTGCGCACGCAGCGTCTGCCATGCCGCATCGTAGATGGTGTCGCGTCCGGCCACTCTGCCCAGTTCCTGTTCCAGCACCGGCAGCACCTGCGCCTCGCGCGACAGCGCGCGCAGCACGTCCAGGCACTGGATGTTGCCACTGCCTTCCCAGATCGAATTCAACGGTGCCTGCCGGTACAGCCGCGGCAGGATCGATTCCTCGACGTACCCCGCACCGCCCAGGCATTCCTGCGCTTCGTTGACGAACACCGCCGCGCGCTTGCACACCCAGTACTTGCCCACCGCTGTGGCGATGCGGGCGAAGGCGGCCTCCTGTGCATCCTGCGGCGCCAGGTCGACCGCGCGCGCAACACGCAGGGCGAACACGGTGGCCGCCTCCGATTCGATCGCCAGGTCGGCCAGCACATTGGCCATCAGCGGGTGGTCGCACAGACGGCGGCCAAAACTGCTGCGATGACGCGTGTGGTGCAGCGCCTGCGCCAGCGCCATGCGCATTTCCGCCGCGGCGCCGAGCATGCAGTCCAGCCGCGTCATCATCACCATGCCGATGATGGTGGCCACCCCGCGCCCCTCCTCGCCCACCCGCCGCGCCCAGGCACCGCACAGCTCGATCTCGCTGGACGCGTTGGCCCAGTCTCCGAGCTTGTCCTTCAGGCGCATCAGATGGAACGCGTTGCGGTTGCCGTCGGCCAGGCGCCGCGGCATCAGGAAACAGGTCAGCCCGCCCGGCGCCTGTGCCAGCACCAGGAAGCCATCGGACATCGGCGCGGAAAAGAACCATTTATGCCCGACCAGGGCATAGCTGCCGTCGGCCTGCGGTTCGGCGCGGGTGGTATTGCCGCGCACATCCGATCCGCCCTGCTTTTCGGTCATGCCCATGCCGAGGGTGATGCCGGCCTTGTCGGCAATGGGCACGTCGCGCGGGTCGTAGTGCGGTGCCGCGGCCTTGTCGGCCCACTCGGCCAGCAGCGGGTCCTGGCGCAGCACAGCAACCGCCGCATGGGTCATGGTCAGCGGGCAACTGGTGCCGGCTTCGGCCTGATGGTGCAGATAGCTCAGCGCCGCGCGCGCGACGTGCGCACCCGGCACCGGCTCGTGCCAGGACAGGCCTGCCACGCCGTGCGATTTGGCCGCCTCCATCAGCGCGTGGTAGGCCGGATGGAACTCGACGGTGTCGATACGATGGCCCTGTGCATCGTGGGTACGCAGACGCGGACGGTCCCGATTGGCATCGAATCCCAGCCGGTACAGCGCGTCGCCAGCCAGCCCGCCGTATACCGCCAGGCGTGGCACGAACGCCGCGCCACCCTCGCGCTGCACCGCTTCGGCCAAAGCCAGATCGTCGGCCCACAGATGCCGGCCCCCGAACGGTGGCGGCTGGTTGGTCACCGCATGGGTCTCGAAGGCGGACAGCTCGGGCATCGTGGCGGGCCTCGTGGCAGGGGACCGCCCGATTCTGCCGCATCCACGCGCAGGCGTCCGTTCAGCCGGATTCTCACCTCCTGCACGAACGCGGCGGCACAGTGCAGGCATGACGTCCTCCTCTGCAAAACCGGACCTGGTGGTGCTGCGCCCGGAAGGCCTGTACTGCCCGGCCGGTGACTTCCACATCGACCCGTGGCGCCCGGTCCCGCGCGCGGTGATCACGCACGGGCACGGCGACCATGCCCGCAGCGGCATGGGCCACTACCACTGCAGCACCGACAGCGTGCCGATCCTGCGCTGGCGGCTCGGCGAAGTGCCGCTGGACGCGCATGCGTACGGCGCGCGCTTCCGCCTGGGCGATGTGGACGTGTCGCTGCATCCGGCCGGACACGTGCTGGGGTCGGCGCAGGTGCGCATCGACGACGGCACCCAGGTCTGGGTGGCCTCCGGTGACTACAAGCGGCAACCCGATCCCACCTGCGCGCCGTTCGACGTGGTGCCCTGCGATACGTTCATCACCGAGGCGACCTTTGGACTGCCGGTGTACCGCTGGCCGCCCACGCCGCAGGTGGCCGCCGACATCGTGGCCTGGCGCAGGGAATGCGAAGCGCGCGGCGAAGCCGCCGTGCTGCTCTGCTACGCGCTGGGCAAAGCGCAGCGGGTGCTGGCCGAGCTGCTGCCGCTGGACACGCAGCCGGCGCTGCTGCACGGCGCGATCGCCGCCGGCGTGGCTGTGTACCGCGAGGCCGGCATCGCCATGCTCGCCACCGAAACCGTCGGTGAGCAGGCGCGCGGCAGCGACCTTGCCGGCAAGCTGGTGCTGGCGCCGCCCTCGGCCGCCGGCAGCGCCTGGATGCGGCGTTTCAAGAGCGCGCAACTGGGCTTTGCGTCGGGCTGGATGCGCCTGCGCGGCAACCGCCGGCGCCGCAACTACGACCGCGGCTTTGTGGTGTCCGATCACGCCGACTGGCCGGACCTGCTGCGTACGATCGCGCAGACCGGGGCGCGTCGGGTGATCGCCACGCACGGCAATACCGATGCGCTGATCCGCTTTCTGCGCGAGCGGGGCGTAGCCGCCGAAGCTTTCGCCACCGGCTACGGGGACGAGGAATGAAACGCTTCGCCGCGCTGTACCGCACGCTGGACCGCAGCACCGCCACCGGCGACAAACGCGCTGCGCTGGTCGATTATTTCCGCGACGCGCCAGCGCATGACGCGGCATGGGCGCTGTTCCTGCTGTCCGGTGGCAAGGTCACCAGCGCACGGCAGAAGATCGCCGGCAGCGCCGAACTGCGCGCGTGGATCGCCGACGTCTCCGACACCCCCGCATGGCTGGTTGACGACAGCTACGACCAGGTCGGCGACCTCGCCGAAACGCTGACCCTGCTGCTGGACGATCCGGCCGACCGCGCGTCCGACATGGCGCTCGCCGACTGGATCGAGCAGCGTCTGCTGCCGGTCGCCAACCAGGCCGAGCCGGTCCGCCGCGCCACAGTGGTGGAGGCGTGGCGGGACCTGGCGTTCGACGAGCGGCTGGTATTCAACAAGCTGCTGACCGGCGCGCTGCGCGTGGGCGTGTCGCAGCGGCTGGTGCAGCAGGCGCTGGCGGAACTATCCGGCATCGACATTGCCCGCATCGCCCAGCGCATGCTCGGCGCGTGGGTACCCTCGCCCGGCCTGCTGGCCGACCTGCTGACGCCGGAGGAACGCCCGGAGGACCGCCAGCAGCCTTACCCGTTTTTCCTCGCATCTCCGCTGGAAAGCGACGCCGACCGCCTGGGCGACATCGGCGGCTGGAACGTGGAATGGAAATGGGATGGCATCCGCCTGCAGCTGCTGCGGCGCCAGGGCGAAGTGGCGCTGTGGTCGCGCGGCGAGGAACGTCTGGATGGCCGCTTCCCGGAGATCGAGGCGGCCGCGATGGCGTTGGCGGACGGCTGCGTGATCGATGGCGAACTGCTTGCCTGGCGCGATGACGATCCGCAGCCGTTGCCGTTCACCGCGCTGCAAACCCGCATCCAGCGCCGCGCGCCCGGCCCCAGGACCCTGCGCGATACACCTGTGCGCGTGCTCGCCTACGACCTGCTGGAGCTGCACGGGCAGGACCTGCGGCTGCAGCCGCTGACGCAGCGGCGCGCCGCGCTGGCGACCGTACTCGACAGCCTGGGCGATCCGCGGCTGCAGCTCTCCCCGCAGCTGCATCCCGACGACTGGCACGCCGCCGCCGCCCTGCGGGCAGGTGCCCGCGAGCGCGGCGTCGAGGGACTGATGCTCAAGCGCGGCAGCTCGCCCTACCAGAGCGGACGGCGTCGCGGCGACTGGTGGAAATGGAAGGTCGACCCGCTCACCGTCGATGCGGTGATGATCTACGCGCAGTCCGGCCACGGCCGACGCAGCACGCTGTACACCGATTACACCTTCGGCGTGTGGGACGGTGACAGGCTGGTACCGGTAGCCAAGGCGTACTCGGGCCTGGACGACACGGAAATCCTGGCGCTGGACCGCTGGATCCGCGCCAACACGCTCGAACGCTTCGGGCCGGTGCGCAGTGTGCGTGGCGAACAGGTGTTCGAACTCGGCTTCGAAGGCGTCAACCGCAGCAGCCGGCACAAGTCCGGCATCGCGGTGCGTTTTCCGCGCATCCTGCGCTGGCGGCAGGACAAGCCGGCCAGCGAAGCAGACACGCTGGCCCAGCTGCAGGCGCTGGCACGGTGACGCGGCGCGAGGCGATGGCACGCCTGGTGGCGTGGTTCGCCAGCCGCGGCTGGGCACCGCTGCCGTTCCAGAAAACCATGTGGCGTCACTACCTGGCCGGCGCGTCGGGGCTGCTGCACACGCCCACCGGCAGCGGCAAAACCTTGGCAATGTTCGGCGGCCCCCTGCTGCAGGCGCTGTCCGATCCGCCGCCGCGCATTGCGGGCCGCGGCGGCAGGCGGGTGCCGGCCCTGCAGGTCCTGTGGATCACCCCGCTGCGCGCACTCGCCGCCGACACCGCGCGTGCGCTGCGCGAGCCGTTGTCCGCACTGGGCCTGGACTGGCAGGTGGGCCTGCGTACCGGCGATGCCAGCGCGCGCGACAAGCGTCTGGCGCGCGAGGGGCGCGTGGATGTACTGGTCACCACGCCCGAATCGCTGGCACTGCTGTTGAGCTATCCCGATACGATGGCGCGCCTGCAGCAGCTGCGCTGCGTGGTGGTCGACGAGTGGCACGAGCTGCTTGGCAACAAGCGGGGCGTGCTGCTGCAGTTGAACCTGCGTCGCCTGCGCGATGCGCTGCCGGCGCTGCAGGTGTGGGGGCTGTCGGCCACGCTCGGCAACCTCGACGAAGCGCGCCAGGTGCTGCTGCCCGACCAGCCCGACGCGCCACAGGTGTCAGGCGCCCGCCCCCGTCCGATGACGCTGGAAACGCTGCTGCCGGCGCACGGCGAACGCTTTCCGTGGGCGGGGCATCTGGGCCTGTCACAGCTGCAGCGCGTGCTGGAGCGGCTGCTGTCGGCACGCAGCAGCCTGCTGTTCACCAACACCCGCGCGCAGGCGGAACTGTGGCACCAGGCATTGACGGCGGTATGGCCGGAGGAGCTGGCGACCCTGGCACTGCACCACGGTTCGCTGGACCCTGCGCTGCGGCGCGATGCCGAGGAGGGACTGCGCGAAGGTCGCCTGCGCTGCGTGGTCGCCACGTCCAGCCTGGATCTCGGCGTGGACTTCCCCGCTGTGGACCAGGTGCTGCAGGTCGGCAGCCCCAAAGGCATCGCGCGCCTGCTGCAGCGTGCCGGCCGGGCGCGTCATCGTCCCGGTGAATCCGGACACATCATCTGCGTCCCCTCGCATGCGCTGGAGCTGGTGGAGTATGCGGCAGCGCGACGCGCGCTGGCCGAGGGCGTGATCGAAGCACGACGTCCGCTGCAGTTGTCGCTGGACGTGTTGGCCCAGCACTGCGTGAGCTGCGCGCTAGGCGGCGGTTTCGACGCCGATGCGCTGTTCGCGCAGGTGCGACGCACGCACGCGTTCGCCAGCCTGGAGATGACGCAGTGGGAAGGCGTGCTGGCCTTCATCGTGCAGGGGGGCCGTGCGCTGGCGCAGTACCCGGACTTCCACCGCGTCGTTCGTGACGATGATGGCGTGTACCGCGTCCACGACCGCCGCGTGGCGCTGCGTCACCGCCTGTCGATCGGCACCATCACCAGCGACGGCAGCGTAACGGTCCAGTTCCTGCGCGGCGGCCGGCTGGGCGCGGTGGAAGAGCAGTTCGTCGGACGGCTGCGACCCGGGGACCGCTTCCAGTTTGCCGGGCGCCTGCTGGAACTGGTCCGGCTCGAGCAGATGACCGCGTATGTGCGGCTGGCCCGTGGCGGCGAGGGCGTAGTGCCGCGCTGGCAGGGCGGCCGGTTGCCACTGTCCGATGCACTGGGCCGCGAGATGGAAGCGGTACTGGAGACGCCCGGCGAGAGCGCCGAACTGCGCTGGCTGGCGCCGTTGCTGCAGTTGCAGGCGCGCCTGTCCGTGCTGCCCGGCTCCTCACGCCTGCTGGTGGAAACACTGCTCCGCCGCGAGGGCCAGTACCTGTTCGTGTATCCGTTCGCGGGCCGTCAGGTCAACGAAGGCATCGCCGCGTTGATGGCGATGCGCTGGACGCGCCTGCAGACCAACACCTTCGCCTATGCCGCCAACGACTACGGCTTCGTGCTGGCGCCGGCGCATGCGGTTGCGGTGGAACCGGCGCTGATACGCCGGCTGCTGCAGCCTGACAGCCTGTTCGAGGACCTGCGCGACAGCCTCAACCTTGGCGAGCTGGCACGCCGTCAGTTCCGCGATATCGCGCGCGTCTCCGGCATGTTGGTGCCTGCGTTGCCGGGCCGCACGCCGCGCAGCCTGCGTCAGTTGCAGGCGTCCAGCGGCCTGCTGTACGACGTGCTGCGCCAGCACGATCCGGATCACATCCTGCTGACGCTCGCCGAACACGAGGTGCTGCACAGTCAGCTCGACCTCGGCGCTCTGGCCGCCGCACTGCAGCGCTGTCAGGCGCGCGCGCTGCATGTGCAGGCGTTGGGCAGCCTCGGGCCATTCTCGTTCCCGCTCTGGGCCGAGCGCATGCGCGGCCAGCTCAGCAACGAAGACTGGAAAACCCGCGTGCTGCGCGCGGCACAGCAACTGGAGAAACGGCATGGGCAATGACCTGTCGCTGACGCTCGCCGGCGAGACGCTGCACCTGCTGGGTGCGCGTGCGCTCTACTGGCCCACGCGCAGCGCGATGTTGATCGCCGACCTGCACTTGGGCAAGGCCGACCTGTTCCGGCGCGCCGGCATCGGCCTGCCCAGCGGCGGCACGGGCGATGATCTCGCACGCCTGACCCACCTGCTGCAGCAGCAGCGCGTGGACACGCTGTGGATTCTGGGCGATGTACTGCACGGTGTGGCGCATCGCGCCGCGTGGTACCGGCAGTGGCAGGGATGGCGTGAGCAGCACCCGTCGCTGCAGATCGGCGCACTGGCCGGCAACCACGACCGTGCGCTGCCCAAAGCGGACCTCGGCATCGAACTGCTGGGTGAGAGCGTGCAGGAAGGGCCGTTCCTGCTGCGCCACGACCCGCGCCCGCATGCGCGCCTGCACGTACTGTGCGGTCACCTGCATCCACTGGCACGGCTGCCGGGCATGCAGCGGCGCTGGCCGGCATTCTGGCTGCGCGAAGACCTCACGATACTGCCGGCCTTCTCGCGGTTCACCGCCGGCATCGCGCCGGTGCTGGCCAATGGGGAGCGGCTGGTGGCGTGCGTCGAGGACGAGGCCATCGCGCTGCCGCCGCGCTAGCCGCCGGACGGCGGCCGAACGCGGTGCGATTCACATGGCCGGGACCAGCGTATCCGGCATCAACAGGATCTCCGGCGTGCGGGACACGGCGCGGACCGGCTGCTGCTGGATCGCCACCAGCATGTCGCGGGCCGCCTGGCGGATGTGCGGATGATGCTCCGCTGCGGTATGGGTGATGAGGCTGGTGACATGGAATTCGAACACGTCTTCCATCACATCCGGCTGATCCTCGTGCAGCATCTGCAACAGACCGCGCAGTTTGCTGAGTTCGCTTTCGAGAGTGTCGGCCGAGAACAACATGTCAATCTCCTTGGGATGGCGGTCCACACGGGACCTGGGGCGCAGGCGCACCGGCACGGAACGATCCGTGGTGCAAGGCATATCCGGGTCGGGTCGCGCCAGGCGCACACGCACGCTGCGTCTGCGCTGCCGTTGTCTCATGTCGACGGTGATTTCACCGTCAACGCAATGCAGATCCGCCTTCACGCGCGCGCATTCAGCGCCTGACGCGGGCATCACCGTGCAGCACGGTATTCGCGCATTGCCGTCACGAACCCGGGCGACAACGGCAGGCGCCCCATCCAGCCATGCTGCGTGCCACTGAGCACGCGCAGCATGTGCCCGCGCCCGCCGGGTACGCGCCCCATCGGCCCGAAGAACACGTCGCGGGCACGCGCCAGCGTGTCGCGTTCGGACTGGAACAGCGGCGTCAGCCAGTGGCTCCAGTAGTGATAGATCGCCACATGCGCGCGTCGCCGCTGCTGGTACGCCTGCAATGCGGCCGTCAGATCGGGGTGCGCCCGCAGCGCATCGCGCAGCGCCATCGCATCCAGCAGCGCCATGTTCACCCCCTGCCCCAGCTGCGGGCTCATCGCATGCGCCGCGTCGCCGGCCAGCACCAGCCGCCCGCGATGCCACTGCCGCATGCGCGTGTCGCGATAACTCGCGCGGGCCAGCGCCTCCGGCGCTACGTCCTGCAGCAACCCGTGTGCCTCCGGCCAGAGCGCAGCGACATCGTCCAGCCAGCGCGCCATGCCATCGCGTTCCCAGTGCGCGAAGCGATCACGCGGCAGACTCCAGAAGAAGCTCAGCCGTGGCGTGTCATCGCCGGGCCGCGTTCCCACGGGCAGCAGGCCGATCATCCTGCGCGCCATCAGGTAGCGCTGGCGCAGTTCGTCGACATGCGGCCAGTCACCGCGCGGCAGCAGGCACCACAGTGCCCCCCACGGGTACTCGCGATCATGCCGCGCACCCGCCACCTGCGCGCGCAGCGTGGAGGCGGCGCCATCGGCGGCGATCACCACATCGTAGGGCCCGTGCCACTGTCCGCGTGCATCACGCACCCGCCCCTTGTCACTGTCCACCTCGACGATCGCGGTATCGGCCTGCAGGTTGCCCGCGTGCTCCCAGGCCTGCGCCAACACTGTGAACAACGCACCGCGCTGCATGCCCACGCCATGCAGATGCGCGTCCAGCGCGGCGTAGCGCATGTCCATCACCGCGCGCCCGCAGGGCGTTTCCCCGTACAGCCGCTGCACCGGCGCGCCATGTCGCAGCACCTGCGGCAACAACGCCATCTGCCACAGCACGTCCAGGCCGCTGGGTTGCAGCAGGAAGCCGGCCCCGACGGGGCCGGGCGCTTTCGCACGCTCGAACACGTGTACCACGTGATGATCGCGTGAAAGCAGAATCGACAATGCCTGACCGGCGGTGCCGTAGCCGATGATCGCCACCGTACGCGGCTGCGTCATGTCATGTTCCCAATGAGCGTGATCAAGTTCACATCGTGCGCAAAAAAAACCCCGCCGAAGCGGGGTTTTCAATGCTCAACCGAGAGAATCACTCAGCCGGCACAATGTTCGAAGCCTGGGCGCCCTTCGGGCCCTGGGTCACGTCGTACGTGACACGCTGGCCTTCCTGCAGGCTGCGGAAGCCCTTGGCGTTGATCGCGGAGAAGTGCGCGAAGACGTCGGCGCTGCCGTCCTCCGGCGAGATAAAGCCAAATCCCTTGGCGTCGTTGAACCACTTGACGGTACCGTTCGGCATGGTAATGCGAGACCTTCTTCAATGAATGGGTGGTGTACGCTCAACCAGCGCACTGCCGGAGTATGCAAAGCTTGTTCCGCAATGACAATCACCCCCGCGCCAATTCACCGATCAGTTCCGGCAAACCCGCCGACGCGGCATCGACGTTGGCCAGTACTTCGGCCATCGTGATTTCGTCGCCATCACCACACCCGGCCGCCCAGTTGGCCACGATCGCCAGGCAGGCATAGTCCAGACCGAGCTCGCGCGCCAGGCTGGCTTCGGGCATGCCGGTCATGCCGACCAGATCGCAGCCGTCGCGACGCATGCGGGCGATCTCCGCATTGGTTTCCAGGCGCGGCCCCTGCGTGGCGCCGTAGCATCCGCCATCCTGCAGACGCACGCCGGTGACCTTGGCTGCGGCCAATACCTTGCTGCGCAGCATCGGCGTGTACGGATGCCCGAAGTCCACGTGCAGCACCTCGCTGCCCGGCTCTTCACACAGCGTGGAGATGCGACCCCACGTGTAGTCGATCAACTGGTCCGGACAGGCCAGCACGCGCGGTCCGAACGCATCGGTGATGCCGCCAACAGTATTGAGTGCGAGCACGCGCGTCGCGCCGATCTGCTGCAGCGCAGCGAGATTGGCGCGGTAATTGATCTTGTGCGGCGGCAGCGAGTGGCCTTCGCCGTGGCGGGCCAGGAACGCCACGCGCTGGCCGAGCAGCGTGCCGACCCGGATCGGGCCGGACGGCGTGCCGTAGCGGGTCTCGACCTGGTGGCTGCTGACATCGTCGAGCTGGGCCAGTTTGTAGACGCCGGTGCCGCCGATGACGGCCAGTGCGATGTGTTCCATCATTCCTTCATCGCGTAGATGGCCGGCACGCAGCGCAGCGTCTCATTGACGTCCATGCCGAAGCCGAACACGTAACGGTCCGGCAGGTCGATGCCGGCGTAGTCGGCCTTGATGTCCGGCAGCGCGCGGTCGTGCTGCTTGACCGTCAGCGCGGCGATGCGCACGTCGGTCGCGCCCTGTTCCAGGCACCAGGTGCGCACGCCCTGCAGCGTGTAGCCCTCATCGAGGATGTCGTCGACCAGCAGCACGCGACGGCCGAACAGCGCGGTGGCCGGCTTGTGCTTCCAGACCAGGTCGCCGCCGGTGGTCTCACCGCGGTAGCGGGTGGCATGCAGGTAATCGAACTGCACGTCCTGGCCGCGGGCACCCAGTTCCAGCGCAAGCTGTCCGGCGAACGGCAGGGCGCCATGCATGATCGACAGGAACAGCGGCACTTCGCCCTTGTAATCGCGCGCGATGGCGTCAGCGATGCCGGCGATGGCCTTGTCGATGGTGGGGCGGTCGACCAGCAGGTCGGCCTGGGCCAGGGCCTGGGGGATGGTGAGGTTGGGCATCAGACGGTTCTTCCAAGGGTGTCAAGCAAACGGGATTGGGTAGTGCCGTGGCGGGTGTCGGCCAACAGGCCGTCCCAGCCCAGCGCGCCGCGGCCGATCAGGCCCAGCAACGCGGCGGTATTGAGGGTGCGGCCTTCGACCGCGCGCAGCGATTCTTCCACCAGTTCGGGGTGGCAGACCAGCACCACGTCGCAGCCGGCGTCCAGATGCGCATCCACGCGCGCCTTCACGCCACCGGCGGAGAACGACGCGGCCATGCCGATGTCGTCGGAGAACACCACGCCGCGGAAGCCCATCTCGCCGCGCAGGATCTCGCCGATCCAGCGGGGCGAGTAGCCGGCCGGTTCCGGCGCCACCTGCGGGTAGACCACGTGGGCCATCATCACCGCGTCGGCACCGGCGTCGATACCGGCCACGAACGGCACCAGGTCCAGCGCACGGAGTTCATCGAGCGTGCGCGGATCGCTGGCATCGTCGACGTGGGTGTCTTCCTTGACCGTGCCGTGGCCGGGGAAGTGCTTGAGCGTGGCCGCCATGCCCACGCTGTGCATGCCGCGCACATAGGCGCGGGTGAAGGCCGCGACCACGTCCGGATCGGCGCTGAAGGCGCGGTCGCCGATGGCCAGGTTGCCCCGGCCCAAATCGACCACCGGTGCAAAGCTCAGGTCCACGCCGCTGGCGCGCACTTCGCTGGCCATCAGCCAGGCGTGCTGCTCGGCCAGGGCCAGCGCGGCCTCGGGGTCCCTGGCGTACTGCGCATCGAAGCCCTGCAGCGGCGGCAGCGCGCTGTAGCCGTCACGGAACCGCTGCACGCGGCCGCCTTCCTGGTCCACGCAGATCAGCACCGGGCGCGGGGCGGCGGCGCGGATCGCGGCCGACAGCGCGGCAACCTGCTCGCGCGAGGCGAAATTGCGCTTGAACAGGATGACACCGGCCACGGCGTCATGCTGCAGCCAGTGCCGCTCCTGGGCGGTGAGTTCGGTCCCGGCGACGCCGATCACGAGCATGGGTCATCTCCAATACGGGGCGCCGCGATGGCGCACCGCCGCATTGTCGCAGAACCCGCGCGCCGTGGGCCACGACCGCGCGGCTGTGACCACGTCTCGGTCAGGACGCGTCCGCGGCGCCTTCCGCCGCGATCTGCCGCAGTGCCTGGGCAAACGCCTCGGGCGGCTGGGCCCCCTGCACGGCGTAGCGGCCATTGATCACAAAGGTGGGCACCGACTGAATGCCCACCGCACGGGCCTGGTCGAGCTGGGCCCGGATCTCCTCCAGCCCTTCCTCGCCGGCCAGCAGCGCCGTCACCCGGTCGGCCGCGATTCCGCCGGCGGCGGCGGCCTCGATCAGCGTCTGCGGATCGGCCAGATTCCGCCCGTGAACAAAATGCGCACGGAACAGCGCCTCGCCGACCGCCGCCTGCACGCCCTCACGACCCGCCAGCCACAGCAGGCGATGCGCCGGCAGGGTGGTGACCCGCACCTGGCCCTGGTCGAAGTCCATCGGCAGGCCTTCGGCGCGCGCCGTGGTCTGGGTCTGGGACAGAATCTGCTCGGTGCGCTCGGCACTGCCGAATTTGGCCCGATAGGCCTCGCGCAGCGGCACCGGAGTGGTGCCGGCGTCCGGATCCAGCAGGAACGGCCGCCAGCGCACCTCGATCTCGGGCGCTTCGTCGCCCAGAAGGGCCAGGCCCTGCTCGAACCGGTGTTTACCGATCCAGCACCAGGGGCACACCACGTCGGACCAGATCTCAATGTTCATGCGGCCAAGATGGGGATGACGGCCTGCGGAAAAAAGGGGGCAGCGGCGCCTCAAAGCGCCGCGTTGGACGTGATCGTCGCCGACGGGCCCTTCACGCTCGCGCTGAACCCGAGCGGCGACACCGCCGCGCGCCCGCGGCTATCTGTCCCAGCGGCTGAAGGGATGGGCGGCCAGCGCCAGGTTGTAGTAGCGCACGTCGTCGGTGACTTCCTCACCCACCCATGCCGGTAGGGCGATGGACTGGTCGGCGCGCTCCAGCTCGATCTCGGCCACGACCAGCCCGGCGTTGTCGCCGAGGAATTCATCGACCTCCCAGACCCGCCCGCCGTGTTCGACCAGATGCCGGCGCTTGTCGATCAGCCCGCCGACGCACAGCGCAAGCAGCGCGCGGGCATCGTCCACCGGAATCGGGTAGTCGAACTCCTGCCGGGTGTGGCCGATCTCGCGCGACTTCAGGTTGAGGAAGGCCTGCGCGCCCTGGATGCGCACACGCACCGAGGCCTTCTGCGCGCCACTGTCGAGCGCGGCGGCGTCATTGATGTAGCCCTGCGCCATCGGAATCACCGCGTGCGCGGCGGTGCGCCAGCCGTCGCCGGTGACGAGGAATTTGCGTTCGATTTCAATGCCCATGCGCACAGTATGGCGGCGCGGCGCCTACACTGCGCGCCCCCTGCAAGGATCCAGCCACGATGACACGCCATCGCCCCACTCTGCGCCGCATCGCCCTCGCCTCCCTGGCGCTGCTCCCGCTGGCCGCCAGCGCTGCCGCGCCGGCCATCCCCACGCTGGCGCAGGCCCAGTCGGCGATGGACGCGCTGTTCGATGCCGCCATCGCCGACCGCCCCGCCACCGACAGCAGCCGCATGGTCGCCGACGCGTTTCGTCCCCGCCTGCTGGGGTTGTCCAGCTGCATGCCGCTCGACGGCGCCGCCGCGGCCACGGTGGACTGCATCACGACCGCCCAGGCGGGTCCGGAGCCGGTGTATCGCCTGTTGCGCTTCGTCTACACGGAGCAGCGCTGGACGATGCCTGTCGAACAGCGCCGGATCCCGGTGCCGGTGCCGCCGCAGGAGCGTGTGCAGGTCCTGCTGCGCGAGGCGTTCATCGCGCGCGCCGCGCAGGAGGCCGACCCTGCCGCGCGTGCCGAGCTGGCACAGGCGGCGCGCACGGCCGACGTGGTCGCGGTGCATGCGTGCGACATCGGCGAGGACGCGCCGGTGATCGAATGCGAGGTCGACGCCATCGTCGCCAGCGAGCGCGGCCGCCAGCCGATGGCGTTCGTGTGGGGGGACGGACAGTGGCACAACGCACCGGCCACGGCGCAGTAGCGGACGCGGCCGGCGAACGGGCGTCAGCGCTTCTCGAACACCGCGATGCTTTCCACGTGCGCGGTGTGCGGGAACATGTCCATTGCGCCGGCCGAGACCAGGGTGAAGCCCTGTTCGTTGACCAGATAGCCCGCATCGCGCGCCAGCGAGCCGGGATGGCAGCTGACGTAGACGATGCGCTTGAACTGCTTCAGCGGCAGCTGCTGCAGCACTTCGATGGCCCCCGAGCGCGGCGGGTCCAGCAGCAGCTTGTCGAAGCCCTGGCGCATCCACGGCGTCTGGCGCTGGTCCTGGGTCAGGTCCGCGGCGTGGAACTGGGCGTTGGACAGGCCATTGCGCTCGGCGTTTTCCCGTGCACGCGCGACCAGTCCCGGATCACCTTCCACGCCGACCACTTCACGCACGGTACGCGCCAGCGGCAGGGTGAAGTTGCCCAGGCCACAGAACAGATCGAGCACCCGCTCGTCCGGGCCGGCGTCGAGCAGTTCCAGCGCCAGCGCGATCATCTTCACGTTGAGCGATGCATTGACCTGGATGAAGTCCAGCGGCCGGAAGGCCAGCTCGACATCCCACGGCGCGAGCTTGAACGACAGCGGCACCTCGGCCGGCCACAGCGGCTGCACCGATTCCACGCCGCCGGGCTGCAGCGAGATCGCAAAGCCGTGTTCCTGCCCGAAGGCGGTCCACGCCGCACGATCGGCGTCGCTGAGCGGCTGCATGTGGCGGATGGTCAGCATGATCGCGTCGTCGCCGGCGATGAACTCGATCTGCGGAATATCGCGCTTGCCGTCCAGGGTCTCGATGAAGGTGGCCATCGCGCCGACCTTGCTGCCGATCTCCGGGATCACGGTCAGGCACTGCGACAGATCGGCGACGAAGCGCGGGTCCTGCTCGCGGAAGCCGACCAGGGTCTTGTCCTTCTTCTCGACCCGACGCACCGAGAACCGGCCCTTGCGGCGGTAGCCCCAACTGTCGCCGACCAGCGGCGGCAGCACGGTACCCGGGGTGACGTGGCCGATACGGGTCAGGTTGTCCATCAGCACCCGCTGCTTGGCCACGATCTGCTGCGATTCCTCCAGGTGCTGCAGCACGCAGCCGGCGCAGACGCCGAAATGCGGGCAGCGCGGCGTCACCCGCTGCGGCGAGGCGGTCACCACCTCCAGCGTGCGCGCCTCGTCAAAGTGGCGGTTGCGGGCGGTCGGTTCGGCGGTCACCACTTCGCCCGGCAGCGCGCCGGTGATGAAGGTGACCTTGCCACCCTCGCCATCACGGCGGGCCACGCCACGGCCATCGTGGCTGAGGTCGAGGATGTCGGTCTGGAAGGGCGTACGGTCGAGGCGGGAGCGGGTTCGGGCCACGTGGCAACAGGCTGCGGGCAAAAAGGGTGCGTATTGTCGCAGATGGAGGCATTGCCCTGCTCGGAAACCGTTTGCAGCGGCCCCGGACGTGTTTAATATGGGACACAGCTGACATGGAGGCAGCCCCAATGCAGATGACCCCGCGGGATCCCATGCCCCGATTCCTGCTCGTCGAGGACGACACCATCAGCCGCGGCTTCTTCAAGGCTGCGCTGGAGACCCTGCCCGCCGAGGTCGATACCGCCGATTCGCTGGCCAGCGCAATGGACCGCGCCAACGGCGGCGGCCATGACCTGTGGCTGATCGACGTCAACCTGCCCGACGGCAACGGCACCGAGCTGCTGCAGGCCCTGCGCCGTTCGCGGCCGGACACCCCGGCGCTGGCGCATACCGCCGATGGCGACAGCGGCATCCATGCCCGGCTGCGCGAGGCCGGCTTCAGCGAGACCCTGATCAAGCCCCTGACCCGCGAACAGCTGCTCAAGGCGGTGCGCCGCGCGCTGGTCAACAGCCCCGGCGGCATGGCGGCCGGTCCCGGGAGCAGCACCGAGAACGAGCGCCAGGACTGGGATGAAACCACCGCCCTGGCAGCCCTGAATGGGCAGCGCAACCATCTCATCGCCCTGCGCGAACTGTTCCTGGCCGAATTGCCCGGGGTGCGCGACGCCGTCGCGCAGGCCTTGCTGCAGCAGGATGTACGGGCCCTCCGCGGGCAGTTGCACCGGTTGCAGGCCAGTTGCGGCTTCGTCGGCGCCGCGCGCCTGGCCCGGGCGGTACGCCAGCTGCACCAGGCACCGGAGTCCGGCGGCGCACAGACCCAGTTCCGCGCGGCGGTGGAAGCCCTGCTGCATTGAGTCTCAGCGCCCGGCGCTAGCGCCGGCGTGACAGGTCGTCGAGCATTTCCCAGGATTTCAGGCCGCGGCCCCCGAGGTGGTGCAGCAGCACCGTGCGCATGCTGCGGCGAAGGCTGGCCAGGTCCTCCGCGCCGGGCAGACGGTCAGCGCCCAGCGCGAGCAGCGCGCTGCCGGTGGCCGCCCCGCGTCGCTGGTCGGCGCCCCGGTCACTGAGCAGACGGCGCGGGCCATCGCCCGGGTCGAGTTCGTAGCGGGCAGCGGGATCGAGCGGCTCGCCATCGCCGTCATGGCTCAGGTCGAACCCCACCCCGAGCGCATCCAGCAGATCCCGTTCGAAGCGGCGCAGGGTCCATGCCAAGGGGTCGCCGTCGCGCAGCCGCTGGCGCACCACGGCATAGGCGTCGTACAGGTCGGGCAGCGGGTCCTGGCGGGGTGCCAGCCGCAGCAGCAGTTCATTGATGTAGAAGCCGGCGAGCATCGCATCGCCCAGCAGCCGCGGTGCGGCGTCGAGTGCCTCGGCACCGCGAAGCTGCGCCAGTTCGCCGCGCTGTACCGCGGTCAGCCGGATCCATTGCAGGGGCTGCAGGGCCGCCCGCAACGGCTGGCTGCGGGCACTGGACACGCCCCGCGCGAGCAGGCCGATGCGACCATGCTGCTCGGTCAGCACTTCCACCAGCAGGCTGGTCTCCCGCCACGGGCGGGCGTGCAGAACGAAGGCGGGTTCATCCTCGATGCGCACGGCCTACCTCCCGACCGGCGCCGGCCGGTGGGGTCCCACCGCGGCGCACGCCGGGACACGACGGACGCCGCGCCGCTGCGCGCGCCCGGGGCGGTTCATTCGTAGCCGAAGGCCTTCAGCGCGGCTTCGTCGTCGGACCAGCCCTCGCGCACGCGCACCCAGGTTTCCAGGAACACCTTGGCACCGAACAGACGTTCCATCTGCATGCGGGCCTTGGCGCCGATATCCTTCAGGCGGGTACCGCCCTTGCCGATGACGATCGCCTTCTGGCCTTCGCGCTCGACCCAGATCACCGCACCGATGCGCAGCAGGTTGCCGTCTTCGACAAAGCGCTCGATCTCCACCGTGGTGGCGTACGGCAGCTCTTCGCCCAGCTGGCGCATCAGCTGCTCGCGGACCAGCTCACCGGCCAGGAACCGCTGGCTGCGGTCGGTGATCTCGTCCTCGCCGAACATCGGCGGGGCTTCGGGCAGCAGCTTCAGCACGTCGCGCACCAGCGCGTCCAAGCCGTTGCGCTTCTGCGCGGAAATCGGATGCACGGCGGCAAAGCTGCGGCCGGCGGTCACTTCCTGCAGGAACGGCAGCAACGCGCCCTTGTCCTTGAGGCGGTCGATCTTGTTGACCACCAGCACCACCGGCACGCCCGCATCGCTGAGAACGTTGAAGGCCAGGGTGTCTTCCTCGTCCCAGCGGCCGGCCTCGATCACCAGCAGCCCGGCGTCGACACCTTCCAGCGAGCCGCGCGCCGCCCGGTTCATCACCCGGTTCATGGCGCGCTTCTGCACCTTGTGCAGCCCGGGCGTGTCGACCAGCACCAGCTGCCCTTCCGGATAACTGGCGATGCCGAGCAGCCGGTGGCGCGTGGTCTGCGGCCGGTTGGACACGATGCTGACCTTGGCGCCGACCAGGGCGTTGGTCAGAGTGGATTTGCCGACATTGGGGCGGCCGATGACGGCCACGCTGCCGCTACGATGGGGGGTTGCTTCGCTCACTTGGAATCCAGTTGCTCGAGGGCGGCGGCGGCCGCCTGTTGTTCGGCCAGCCGTCGCGAGGCACCTTCGCCTTCGGTGCTGACGGCAGGATCGGTTACGCCGCAGCGTACCCGGAAGGTCTTGGCGTGATCGTCACCCGATTCTGACACCAGTTCGTACTGGGGGAGCGCCTTCTGTCGGGCCTGCAGCCATTCCTGCAGGCGCGTCTTGGGGTCTTTCTCCGGCTTGCCCGTGGCCGGCAGCGCCTCCATCGAGGGGCTGAACCAGGGCAGCACCACGGTCTGGCAGGCGGCAAAGCCGGCGTCCAGGTAGATCGCCGCGACCACCGCCTCCAGCGCGTCGGCCAGGATCGAGTCCCGGCGTTGGCCGCCGGACTTCATCTCGCCAGGTCCCAGCGTCAGCCGGTCGCCCAGCTGCAGGGTGCGGGCGATGACCGCCAGCGCGCCTTCGCGCACCAGCTCGGCCCGGGCGCGGGTCAACGCGCCCTCGTCGGCCTTGGGCCACCGCTCGTAAAGCGCCTGGGCCACCATCATATTGACGATGCTGTCGCCAAGGAACTCCAGCCGCTCATTGTTGGGCGTACCGGCACTGCGATGCGTCAGGGCCTGCTGCAGCAGACCCGGATCGCGGAAGGGGTGACCGATCAGGTCACCGCGTTGGAAAGGTTTATTCGGCACCGCTACGGGTCAATTCCTGGTTGGTATCAAACCGGCCCACCACGTCGAGGTTGCCGATCATTGCCCGGCGCACTTCGTAGTTGACCTTCATGTTCCAGCCGCCATCGATGCGATCGAATGTGACGTTGGCCGGCTTCACGTTCTCGGAGTAGTTGATGTACAGACGCTTGAAGAACAGGTCCTGGACACGCCCGGGCTCCATGTTGCCCACCCCCGGCTCCTTGGCCAGGCTCTTCATCGCCGACCGCACCGAGTAGTACTCCTGGTACATCGGGAACAGCTTCATGCCGATGTACAGGCCGAAGGCAACCACGATCAGGACGACCAGGAACGAGGTCAGGGTCATGCCGCGCTGCGTGTTCATCGTCTTCATTGCGTTCTCCCCAGATACGCCGGTGTGATGGATCAGTTGATGGTCGAGCCGATCCGCGACGGCTCGAAGCCGTCCTTGCAGAACCAGCCCGAGCAGTTCAGCCAGATCAGGAACGCCTTGCCACGGAGATTTTCCTCCGGCAGCAGGCCCCAGAAGCGGCCATCGTCGCTGTTGTCGCGGTTGTCGCCCATGACCAGGTACTTGCCGGCCGGCACGGTCCACTGACCCTGGCCACGCGGGTAGTCGGTCTCCAGCACGGTGTGGGTACGGCCCGGCAGGTGCTCCACCAGCAGCGTGCTGCCGTCGCCTTGGCCGAGGTGGCCCGCGTAGATGCCCTTGTTGTCGTACTTGACCGGCTCGCCATTGAGGATCAGCCCATCGCCCTGGAAGGCGACCTCGTCCCCCGGCACGCCGATGACGCGCTTGATGAAGTTCTCGCCCTTGGCCGGGTCGGCGTCGGAATGGCCCGGGAAGTGGAACACCACCACGTCGCCACGCTTGGGCTCGCCCAGCGGAACGATCTTGGCGTTGTTCAACGGCAGGCGCAGACCGTAGGAGAACTTGTTGACCAGGATGAAATCGCCGATCAGCAGGTTGGGCATCATCGAGCTGGACGGAATCTTGTACGGCTCGGCGATGAAGCTGCGCACCACCAGCACGATCGCCAGCACCGGGAAGAACGCCCGGGAGTAGTCGACCAGCACCGGTTCGGAATCCAGCAGGCCGGCACGCGCGGCACGGCGCCTGGCGAAGTACAGCTTGTCGGCCAGCAGGATCAGCCCGGAGGCCAGCGTCAGTACGACCAGGAGGATTTCAAACAATTTCATGCGGTGTCCTTGGGATCGGGTGCCTTACTTGTCCATCTGCAGCACGGCCAGGAAGGCTTCCTGCGGGATCTCCACGCGGCCCACCTGCTTCATGCGCTTCTTGCCTTCCTTCTGCTTCTCCAACAGCTTCTTCTTGCGCGAAACGTCGCCACCATAGCACTTGGCCAGAACGTTCTTGCGCATGGCTTTGACCGTGGTGCGGGAGATGATCTGCGAGCCCACGGCGGCCTGGATGGCCACGTCGAACATCTGTCGGGGGATCAGGTCCTTCATCTTCTCGCACAGCTCGCGGCCGCGGCGGTCGGCATGGCTGCGGTGCACGATCAGCGACAGCGCATCGACCTTGTCGCCATTGATCAGCACGTCCACACGGACGAACGGACCGGCGTCGAAACGCACGAAGTGGTAGTCCAGCGAGGCGTACCCGCGGCTGACCGACTTGAGCTTGTCGAAGAAGTCGAGCACCACTTCGGCCATCGGCAGCTCGTAGCTGATCTGCACCTGGCTGCCGAGGTAGTTGATGCCGATCTGGCTGCCACGCTTTTCTTCGCACAGCTTGATG